>JAUSEJ010000152.1 GCA_030650265.1 Dehalococcoidia bacterium
AGGCCTATTATAGGGGAAGGCCAGGCTGATTACAATGGCGGAGGACGGCAAGGACGGCAAGGACGACAGGGACGGCAGTGACGACAGGGACGATGTGAGTTCCGGGTGGCTTCTTAGTGGCCTCGCCTGACGGCGAGGGAGAGGCTGAGGGCGAGAAGCAGTATTAGGGCGATGATGGCGGCGATCCAGGTTGTTGGTCCGCTTAGTAGTTCTCCTATTGGCGTGGCGGTTGATCCGGGTGCGGGCGCGGGGGTGGGCCCGGCACCGGTGGGGTCTGTGATTGGACTTTGGCGCACGCTGAACCGTTGCACCCGCTCGAAGGTCTTTTTGGCGCTCGTTATCTTGACTGTGAGGAGGTACTCCTCCCCTTCTTTGAGATTGGCGGTGTTGAAGGCGAGAGTTGCGGGATCGAGCCCCGCATTGCCATCGCTGCGGCTGGACCAGACGACTTGATCCTCGACGTAGGCGGTCAACTCGGAAATGGGGTAGTTCGACTTGACCGCCGGCTTGACGATGCCCGACCAGAGCGGATCCTCGGGAAAATCGACGGTGACCCTGACCGGCTCGCCGCCCTTGTAGCGGCTGTAGGAGAAGTAACGGGCGATAATGGGACTCAAGTCCACAGCGGTTCCGGACTGGAAGAGGTCGAGGAAAGCCACCGGTGTGGCGATCCTACCCTGAAAAGTCTTGACATAGGCTTGCAGGGCGTTGAAGAAGGCGGTTTCCCCCATGGCCTTGTAGAGGTCTTCGATGAATAGGGCTCCCTTGCGATAAACGATGTTGTAGTAGTGCAGTTCATCGCTGAAATCGTAGATGCTCCTGTCAACCGGTGAGTCGCCATTTGTCTTTATGTCTGCCGCCAGGAGATCGACCACCCGTTGCTGCCAGACTTTTGGTCGCAACTCCGGCGCGCTGAGGCGGAGGATCTGGTAGGGAAACCAGGTGGCCACGGCTTCGTCGAGCCATGGCTGGTAGACCTGATCATTGCCCACTATGTTGTAGAACCACTGGTGGGTCACTTCGTGCATGACCACGTAGGCCAGGTAGCTATCGAGACCGCCGCCTAGTTCGTTCAGGGTGCCGCTCAGGAGCACAAGATTGGGGTATTCTTGACCCTGGGCAATGGAGCTTTGGGAGTATACCTCGGCGAGATAGAGCGTGGGATAGGGGTAGGGAACGAGCAGACGGTTTAGACGCAGCACGGCCTGGGCGGCCGCGTCGAGGTATTGGGCGCCGGCTGCGGCGTGCCCGGGCAGAGTGCAGGCGGTGATGACCACGCCGTCCACTGTACGCGACTGGATCTGGTAGCGACTGGAGATGGAGAGGGCGAAGTCGCGTACGCCTTTGGCTTGCATCTGCCAGCGATCGCCCTCTTTGCTGACCAGCCGACCTGTATGCGCGATGATCACGGGTGTGGAGGTGTTCACTGTCACCTCGAAATCGGCCGTTTCGGTAAAGAAGGCGTCGCCCACCTCAACGTACTTGTGCTTTGACCAGCCCTGGGGCCGTCCATCGGAAAGCAGGCGGGAGTCATTATATACGGCGACAATGGGGAACCAGTTGCCGAGGGCGATGATGCCGTCGCCGGCGCCAAATCTTCCCCCTCGCTGAGGAATGTTCAGGCGAAAATCCAGTTCGATCGTGACGGCCTTGCCCCTGGTCAGTACTTCTGGCAGGGGAACTTCCATGACTACACCCTGTCTGGTGGGTTCCACCTTCTTGCCGCCGGCTGTAGCGCCCGTCAACGTAAAGGCGTTGAACTCGGCGGGAGTAACGTTGAATACAACGCTGGAGAGGTCAGCCGAGGTGCTGTTAGAATATACAACCGATTCACGGGCCGTAAGGGAAGTGTTCCCGTAGTCGAGATTAACTACGAGGCTGTATTTGGTCCGGCTCTCGGATGGCGGCAGGGGAGAGAAGGAATCGGCGCGGGCGGGGGTGGGGAGAAGAGCGAAGATCAGCGCGAACAAGACGATGTAGTGGGAAAAGGAGGGACGCGGCAGAGAATGTTTGACCATGGTGAGAGAAATTATTTCTCCTTCTCTGGTTTCTTTTATGTCCTGGTTGTCCTTGCCGTCCTTCACTGAAAAGGACAGAAAGGACCACAAGGACAATAAGGACAATAAGGACGGAAAGGTCAACAATTGCGCCTGTTAGATTACGCCGGGAGTGGGTCTCCTGGGGGCCGACGGGGTGGCCGGCCTTTGGGGACTTAGCGGTTTGGCAGATTGGTATTTTAGCCAAACTTTTCCGACGATATTCTGTTCTGGGACAAACCCCCAGAGGTGAGAATCATTGCTGTTGTTGCGATTGTCGCCCAGCATGAAGTAGTGACCATCCGGGACGACTTGAAGTCCGAAGGTATAGGCCGGTTTCTCGGCAATGTAAGGCTCATCCAGTCTTTTGCCGTTGATTGATAGCTGCCCCGATCTGATCTCGATTCGTTCGCCCGGCAGGCCGATCACCCGCAACATGAAGTAGCGGCTTTCGTCTTTGGGATAGCGTATGACGACGACGTCCAAACGGGACGGTTTGCCTGCGACCTTGTTGATGAAGTATTCTTCACCGTTATGGTATCCCGGTTCCATGCTGTTGCCCACCATTTGAAAGTTGTCCACCGCCTGCTGGAACAGGGCGAGTCCGCCAATGGGGAGAATGACGACCAGGCAGATGCAGAGGAAAAGACATCCGAACACAGCGGCGATAATGGCACAATTGGCGTTCTTGTGGGGTTTGACGGCGACGGGTGTCTGTGCTTCTTCCATCATCCATCTTCTATCTTCGACTGTCGCTCAACTATATCGCACCGGGGGCCTCTGGCGCAAGGGGCAACCGCCTGGGGATTTCTGGCAGCGAAGCTCGGGTTGCGCCGTAACTAGCCAACGTGATATAATTCGGCAGTGCTTGCCCCCATCGTCTAGAGGCCTAGGACACCACCCTTTCAAGGTGGCGACGGGGATTCGAATTCCCCTGGGGGTACCAGTCCTTCTTCCTGGCAAGGGCGAAGCCACGTCAATCTGTTCTCACCCGTTGCCGTTGGCAACCCCTAAGCCACTTGCCAGACTCGGGCTTCCCCGGTCCACCTACAGCCTCTCAATTTCACGTGCTAACGAATTCTCTGGTGAAACCAAGTGGCTGGTGGTCGGGTTGCAGGGTGATTTGCCCTGATGCTATTCATATGAGAGGCAATGATTCATAGTGACCGACCTATCCCAATTCCCCGGCCTGACGGACGCCGAGGTCAGAGAGCGCATCCTGCGTTGCCAGGTCAATGCCGTAAAGGAGTACACGAGCCGCAGTTTTGCCGATATCGTTCGGGCCAACATCTTCACTCGCTTCAATGCCATACTCGCGGCCTTACTTGTAGTTATCCTACTCGTGGGCTCCCCCCGAGATGCCCTCTTCGGCCTTGTCCTGGTGAGCAACTCTCTTATTGGTATTGTCCAGGAATTCCGGGCCAAATGGACTCTTGACCGATTGTATCTGCTTACGGCGCCGAAAGCGCGGGTTAGACGAAACGGCAGAGGGTTTGAGATCGCCGCAGGGGAGGTAGTACTCGACGATATACTTGAACTGTTGACCGGGGATCAGGTGATCGCCGATGGGGTGGTGCTCTCATCTAACGGACTGGAGGTAGACGAGTCTCTCCTCACCGGCGAGTCTCTGCCGATTGTGAAGAAGCCTGGCGATCAAACTCTTTCGGGAAGCTTCGTGGTTGCCGGGGCCGGAATGTTTCGCGCGACACAGGTCGGGCAAGATGCCTATGCCCGAAAACTGGCGTCTGAGGCTCGCCAGTTTATGCCTGCCCTTTCGGAGTTGCGCCGTAGCATCGACAAGATCCTTGCCCTTGTCACCTGGATCATGGTACCGGTTGGACCACTTCTCTTCCTAAGCCAGCTTCGTGTTAGTGACTCGTTTCCGGCCGCGGCAACGGCGACAGTGGCGGGGCTGGGAGGGATCGTGCCCCAGGGCCTGGTGCTTCTCACCAGTGTGGCCTTTGCCGTCAGTGTTGTCAGGCTCGCCCGGCGCAACGTGCTTGTTCAGGAACTTGCGGCAGTCGAAGGGCTGGCACGCGTCGATGTCTTGTGTCTTGACAAAACCGGCACGCTAACCGAGGCCACACCGGCATTCAATCGTCTTGAGGCGCTGGGGCCAGAAGAGGGACTTAGGGATATACTTGGCGCCTTCGCCGCGGCCTTGCCCACTTCCAGCACCACACTCGCGGCTATTTCCCATGAGTTTCCGCCGCCCGAGAACTGGCGTCTCACTGCTGCGGTTCCGTTCTCTTCAGCGCGCAAGTGGAGCGCAGCGAGCTTCGACGATATGGGCACCTGGGTGCTTGGTGCTCCTGAGGTGCTTCTTGACGATTGCGGGTCGAATGATCTGCTGCGAACACGGGTGGCCTCACTGGCAGAGGTAGGCTTCCGCGTCCTTTTGCTCGCAAGAGCCACAGGCAAAATCGAAGAGGAATCTCTGCCAGAGGGCCTGGAACCCGCATCACTCGTAATCCTCGAGGAAAAGGTGCGTCCCGACTCCGCTTCGACGCTAGAGTATTTCTACGACCAGGGTGTGACAATCAAGGTGATCTCAGGTGATAGTCCCGGTACAGTCGGGGCCGTCGCCAAGCGAGCCGGTGTGTTAGGGGTTGGAATGCCCGTCGATGCCAGAACGTTGCCCGAGGATCCGGCAGAACTGGCTGCTGTGATGGAAGAACAGACGGTGTTTGGCCGGGTAACGCCACAACAGAAGCGTCTAATGGTGGCGGCTCTCCAGGCAAGAGGGCATGTTGTGGCCATGACCGGGGACGGCGTGAACGACGTTCTTGCCCTGAAAAAGGCGGATGTCGGCATTGCCATGGGCTCGGGAGCGTCCGCGACACGGGCAGTTGCTCAGCTAATACTCCTGGATGGACGATTTGCCACGCTGCCTGGGGTCGTGGCTGAAGGGCGCCAGGTGATGGCCAATATCGAGCGGGTTGCCAATCTATTTCTTACCAAGACCGTGTATGTTGCCTTCCTTGTCACGGCCATCGTTCTGGCGGGCTGGCAGTTTCCCTTGCTCCCGCGTCACCTTACCCTGGTCGGCAGTCTCGCCATCGGGATTCCCGCTTTCTTCCTATCTCTTGCGCATGGGGCGCCGCGCTACCGCCCGGGTTTCATTGGCCGGGTATGGCGTTTCGTTCTCCCGGCCGGGTTTCTCGCGGCCGCAGCTACATTTGTGGCCGACCTGCTGTCCCGCTTTCGTCCAGGCGTCACACTCAGCCAATCTCACACCATAACGACGCTTACCCTGGCGCTTGTTGGCCTTTGGGTACTTGTCATTCTGGCACGACCATTCTCTATTTGGCGTGGTGCACTCGTCGCGGCAATGTTTGCTGGCCTCGGTATTGTTTTTGCGACGCCCCAATGTCGCCAGTTCTTTGCCCTCGACCTTCCCGAAGTAGTTGTGCTGGGGCAAACCGGGGCCGTTACTGCCGTCGCCATCGTACTGCTTGAGATTTGGTGGCGGGTAATCAGAAGGGGCCTGGTGAAGTGACGGCCGGTCCAAGAGGGTAGCGGCTAAGTTAGTGCCTCTCGATCCAGCCGGAGTAGGCCCAGCCGATGTCGCCACTGCTAGTGACTCTCAGCCTGTACCATTTGGCGGGCGAGGGCAAAGTGGGGTCGAGAATGTCTCCGGCTTTGCTGTCGATGAGTTCGAGTTTGCTGCCGGCCATGACGTAAATCACCGATGGGTGAGCGCTGGTGGCGTCATCTCGCAGCCAGAACTCATGCTTGGCATCAGCCGATAGAGATGCTTTCGGTTGCGGGGAAATCACGGGCGTGGAGAGAACGCTGGTAGAGAAGAGACCGACGGCTGACACGAGAAGGATCAGAGAAAACAATAGAGCATAGGCAAGTTGCTTTCTAATGGGAGGAAGGCCAATCGCTGTCATGACAGAGCCAAGGCCTGGCTTGCCGGTGCGAGGTTTGTCGGAAACGGGGGTGGGCTCCCAGAAGTCGTCGATCATGGCGGCGCAGCGATGGTCGTTCCGATTTACCAGCGCCCTCTCGTGCTCGGACCGGAGCTCGCGGTTACGGCACCAGCCCTGACCAGCCAGGGGGGCAATCTGATAGTGGACGCAAGTTCCACAACGTCTTCTGACCTCGTTTTCAACGTAGGGAAGGGCAAAACCGATTCTCAAAAATCTCCACCATTAACGCACAGGATCTATCGTATGATAATGGATGTAGCGATTTTGTCAAGCCTTTTTCCACCGGTTTTACACCAATATTTTTTGCAGCTTCTGCAGATCGTTTCTTCAGCGGGTGACCCTCTTGACTCTAATGCAACATTAACGTCAAACGGCGCCCGCTGTGGTATGCTGGTGTTCAACTGAGTTGGAGGACCAGAGACGGTCGAATAGGCGCTGCGCATAACATGTCAGAATACTACGCATTCCTAAGCTCTCTCACGAATATGGTCACCTTTCCCCTGAGGTCGTTCGAAGCGCAGATCGGGATTCCGGTGATCACGGCGCTCATACTTGGATTGATCGGGTCTACCAGTCCCTGCCAGCTGACCACTAACGTGACGGCCCTGGCCTATGTTTCGCGGCCTTCTCTAGGCAAAGCCGGCTCCCGCCAGGTGATACTTGCGGCTCTAGTCTATTTGTTGGGCAAGGTCGTCGTCTACAGCTTATTTGGTATTGTTGTCATTGTCGCCGGGATCAAACTGTCGAGTGTAGCCATTCCGGTAGCGGTCGTGGTCAGGAAGGTCGTTGGCCCGCTCCTTATTTTGTTGGGGCTCTTGATAATAGGTGTTCTAAAGCCCAAAATATCCGTGGGACAAGGCCTCAGCGGTTGGCTGGAGGAAAAGTCGAAGCGAGCAGGTCGCCTAAGCCCGTTTCTTCTCGGGGCGGCCTTCGCATTCGCCTTTTGCCCCACTCTTTTCTGGCTCTTCTTTGGTCTGGTGATACCGCTGAGCGTGACATCGCCCGGCGGCTTAGCTTATCCCGGCGTATTTGCCCTGGGAACAACGCTTCCGTTGCTGGCCTTTGCCGGTCTAATCGCCTTCGGAGTCCACAACATCAACAGGTACGTGCGCGGGCTCCGTCGATTCGATCTATATGCGCGGTGGATAGTCGGCGTCATCTTCATCATCGGCGGGATCAACGAGACGATTATCTACTGGCTTTGGTGAGGTTTTCGCTGTGGTACCGGTTGCACGCCGAAACTTGTTTCAGGACAGAACCAGACTTCTCATCAGTGTCGGCGGCGTGGCCCTGGCGATCTTCTTGATCCTCCTTCTGGACGGACTTCGCTCGGGCATGTATAGGCAGATAACCTCCTACGTCGATCATTCACCAGCAGGAATCTACGTCACCCAGAAAGGGCTGAGCAACTTCTTGGGTTCGCCGTCACTCATTCCGCTGTCACTGGCGGAGAAGATAGACACGATCGAAGGTGTACAAAGTGTAAGTCCAGTTCTCGAGCAATATGCTATTCTCGAGATCCACAACAAGAAGGTAACGACCTTCATGGTTGGATTCGACTTGAAAAGAGGGGGGGGACCCTGGAATTTTGCCGATGGAAGGTCGGTCGAGCGTGACGACGAGATTGTCGTGGACTCCGTTCTGGCCATGAGACACGAGTTGAGTCTCGGCGACAAGTTGCAGGTCATGGGCAAAGAATTCATCATCGTCGGGCTTTCGAATGAGACAACCTCTTGGATGTTGAGTACAGTATTCATCAGCCACGACGCTGCCAACAGCCTTTTCCTCGCTCCTGGTTTAACCAGTTTCCTGCTGGTGTCGCCCAAGAAGACCACGTCTGTGGCAGACCTTAGTGGCCGGATTGAGAAACAGGTCGAAGGGGTGAGCGTTCTAGGCAGGGACGAAGTCGCCCACAATGACACTGAATTGATAGGTGGGGTCTTCGATGCTCCTATCAAGCTAATGGCAGCGATTGCCTTTGTTGTCGGTTCGCTTATTGTCGGACTGACGATCTACACGTCGGTAGTGGAGAAAGTCAAGGAATATGGCATCCTGAAGGCACTGGGCATGAGTAACTGGCGGCTCTACGGCGTGGTAATCGAGCAGGCTTTCATTTCCTCGATCTTGGGCCTAGCAGGTGGCGTCGTTCTTGCTACAGGGGTGGGCCGGTTCATCGAAAGTCTATGGCCTCAGTTCCTTGTTGTCACTGAGCCCATCGACTACCTGCGAGTTAGTGCAATCGCGCTACTAATGGCTGCTGTGTCTGCTTACCTGCCTGCCCGTCACGTGGCCAAAATCGAACCGGCGAGCGTCTTCAAGGAATAGAGAGGCTGGCTGAACTATGGTATCAGTTGCGAGGAGAAACCTGTTTCAGGATAAGACGAGGCTCATCGTGAGCGTTGGCGGCGTGGCCTTTGCTCTCTTGTTGGTGCTGGCCCTCGACGCCATCTTCACCGGATCGATGAACAGAATCACTGCCTACATAGACCGCTCTGGGGCAGACATTTGGGTGGCACAAGAGGGGGTGAGGAATATGCACATGGCGAGTTCGTTCCTGCCCTTGTCTAAGGTCGAACAAATAAAAGGTGTGCCTGGCGTTGCCGAAGTCCACCCGATCTTGTACACGTCTAATATCATGACCAATGGCGAAAGCCGGAATCTTGTTTACTTAATCGGGATTGGCCCCCAGGCAAAAGTGGGAGGGCCCTGGAAAATGCGTAGTGGCGTACCGGACGTGAACAAAGGAGAGGTAATTGTCGACAAAGCCATAGCCAACAAAATGGGGATCGGCGTAGGGGACACGGTTGAAATTGTCGGCAACCGGTTCACGCTAAAGGGGCTTTCGGAAGATGCCTCCAGCCTCGTCAGCTCAGTTGCTTTCATATCTTTTGACGAGTTCGCCCGAATTCGCCAGTCGGCAGGCGTTGCCAGTTACCTTTTGGTGACGGTCAAGGGCGGAGCGTCTCCCGGCCAGGTAGCGGAGCGAATTCAGAGAGAGGTTGGTGGCCTGACGGCCAACACCACCAGCGCCTTCTCGGAGGAAGAACGTAAGGTGGTGAGGGACATGAGCGCCGAGTTGATAGCCATGATGAACTTCACGGGTTTTTTGATTGGGATGGCCGTGACAGGATTGACTTTATATACCGCAACTGTGCTGAAGCTCAAGGAGTACGGCATAATCAAAGCGATCGGAGCAACAAACCGCTGGCTCTACCTGGTCGTGATGGAGCAGGCATTCCTCTCAATTGCCTTGGGCTTCAGCGTTGCTTTGGCGCTGACTTTCGTTCTGGGGTATGCAGTTTCGGCAGTAGCTCCCCTTGTCGCTATGGAGGTTGCGCCTGACTCGGTGGCAAAAGCACTGGTCGTGGCCGTTCTCATTGGCGTCTTGGCTTCGATAATGCCGGTGCGCAAAATTGCGGCGATCGATCCGGCCCGCGTCTTTAGAGGCTAGTCTTGGTAAGACAGTGTTGCGGAGGAAACGGAGATGTCTGACACAGCCATACTGGCTCGAGGAGTTACAAAGCGGTTCGGAGAAGGTCAAACCGAGGTGGTAGCGGTGAAGGGAGTAGACCTGGAAGTTCGCAAGGGCGAAGTTCTCTTGATCATGGGTCCGTCCGGTAGTGGCAAGACAACTCTCTTGTCGATGCTTGGAGCACTTCTCAAGCCCACTTCGGGAAGCATTGAGATCGCCGGCCGGAACATAAGCCAGCTTTCAGAATCGAGCCTGCCCGATGTCCGAATCAAGAACTTTGGCTTCGTGTTTCAGGATTTGTAATCGTTCACGGGGTACGGGGTATAGCCTTGATGTCGTGCTAGCCAGCCCGGTTGGCCAGCACGGCATCAGTAAGGAAAGTCAGTAGGTGACGCTCTTGTTGACGGCAGGTCGCAGACGCTGTCAGAATACGTGCCACAAACAGGTTCCCATTATCACTTTGCGC
>JAUSEJ010000156.1 GCA_030650265.1 Dehalococcoidia bacterium
CGGAAAGCTGACATCTGTGGTCGCTTATGTCGTAGTCGAAGCGGGCGCTTTCCCCGGTGCATCGATTGGCATAGCCAAGACGATGTTCGGCGCCTATGACGTCCCCAACGGCAGGATCGACCACTACGAAGTGGTGGTCAACAAGGCAAAGTCAGGCCCCTATCGAGCGCCGGGCTCAACCCAGGCCACCTTCGCCGCGGAATCCGTGATCGACGAGATCTGCGAACAGATTGGCATGGAACCGATGGAGTTTCGCCTGAAGAACGCCGCCAGCGAAGGCACAAGGAGTCTTTCTGGCCAGGTATATCGTCGAATCGGTTTCAGTGAAACCATGCAGGCCGCCATGGCCCACGAGCACTATCTGGCGCCACTGGGCGGTCCCAATCGGGGACGCGGTGCAGCCGTTGGCTATTGGGGTAACGGCGGCGGCGTCTCCAGTTGTATCTTGAATGTTAACGGTGACGGGTCCATCTCACTCACTTCTGGCTCGATCGATCTCGCCGGCACCCGAACATCCATTGCGATGCAAGTTGCCGAGGCATTGGAGATCGGCTTTAATAGTGTGCGCTGCGATGTGTCGGATACCGATTCGGTCGGCTACACATTTGTTAGTGGTGGCAGCCGGACCGCGTTTGCCACAGGCATTTCGGCGATAGACGCTGCCCAAAAAGCCATTCGTCAGATGAAGGCTCGGGCAGCAATGCTGTGGCAGGTCGCGCCGGATGCGGTATCCTATGCCAATGGCGTCTTCGCCACAAGCGTTGACCCGATTTCAGGAATAACCAGGCAGCTCAGCTTCAAGGAGGTTGCCGCCAAGTTACCCGTCACCGGGGGACCGATCTCGGTTTCGTCGAGCGTTGTCCCTCCAGGTGTTGGCCCCACTATCGGGGCTCATATAGTCGACGTCGAGGTCGACCCGGAAACTGGAAAAGTCCAAATCTTGCGTTACACTGCCGTCCAGGACGCTGGCAAGGCCATTCACCCAAGCCTGGTGGAAGGCCAGATGCACGGCGGTGTGGTGCAAGGAGTGGGCTGGGCTTTGTGGGAAGGATACCAGTATGACGGATAC
>JAUSEJ010000170.1 GCA_030650265.1 Dehalococcoidia bacterium
CAGGTCCCCCTCGGCGAGCCGATCTCTCGCAGCGATTCTATTCTTTTCTCCGAGTCGAACACTCGCTGTCTTGTGGAAGTGGCGCCGGCGCTTTGCGAGGCCTTCGAGACGGCTCTCGACGGATTTCCGGCCACCAGAATCGGCGAGCTAATCGGGGATCCGGGGTTCGAGATATACGGCGCCGGTGAGCGGGAAGGCCAGATAATAGTTTCCGCTAGTATATTCGATCTAAAGGCATCCTGGCCGGCGCCTTTCAAGGATTGGTGAGCAATGGCTGAAGTAAGAACTATTGTCCTCCGGGCGGCGGGCATAAACTGCGACGACGAGACAAAATACGCCTTCGAACTGGCCGGGTCGGCGGTCGAGAAGGTCCACATCAACCGGTTGGTGCGGGGCGAAGTGCGCCTGACTGACTACCAAATTCTGGCCTTCTCCGGTGGCTTCTCCTATGGCGACGACATCGCCTCCGGGCGGCTTCTGGCCAACGAGTTGAAGAACAAGCTTGGCGGCCAATTGGCAGAGTTCGTCCAAAAAGGCGGACTGGTAATCGGCATCTGCAACGGCTTTCAAGTTCTGGTAAAGTCGGGACTGTTGCCTGCATTATCTGAAGAGGGATCGCAGCAGGTTACCCTCACCTATAACGAGTCGGGTAAGTTCGAAGACAGGTGGGTCTATCTTCAGGCGCCGCCAGACAACAAGTGCGTGTTCCTCGCCGGCATCGAGCGCCTCTATCTCCCCGTGGCCCATGGCGAAGGCCGCTTTGTCTCCGGCGACGACCGGGTGCTGCGCCGCTTATGGCAGAATGGCCAGGCGGTCTTGCTCTATGTGAACCCCGCCGGCGAGATCGACGGATATCCCTGGAACCCCAACGGCTCGACGGCCAACATCGCCGGTATATGTGACACCACCGGCCGCGTCTTCGGCCTCATGCCCCATCCCGAGCGCTTCCTCCACTACACAAACCACCCGCGCTGGACCCGCGAGAAACTTCCCGAAGAGGGGGATGGGCTCAGAATATTCCGCAACGCGGTGGAGTGGGTGAAGAACAGCGGCTGAGCGCTCAGGCGCCGTGGCCTGAGCTACTCCTCGAAGTCTTTATGAATTCGGCTGGCAGTGGGGAGCGTCTGGCCCTGATAGCGGCTGCCGATCGAGCCAGAGCCATAGGGGTTCTCCACGGGCGTGGTCATCTTGATGAAAGAGATCTGCCCGATCTTCATTCCCCTATATAGCGTAATGGGCAGGTTAGCCACATTGCTCAATTCGAGGGTGAGATTGCCGCGCCAGCCCGGGTCGACATAGCCGGCCGTAGAATGGATGAGAAGGCCGATGCGACCAAGAGAGCTCTTGCCTTCAAGGCGGGCGACGAGATCGGTTGGCATGGTTATGCACTCTAACGTGCTGCCCAAAACGAACTCCCCCGGATGGAGGATAAAGGGGATTTCGTCGTCGATCTCCACCAGATCCATCAGGTCCTCCGTGTTCTTGCGGACGTCAATATAGGCGCGGCGGGAGTTGCGAAAAACGAGGATCTTGTTGTCGAGGTGGAGGTCGACGCTAGCTGGCTGGACACAAGTGGGATCGAAGGGTTCGATCACGATCCGACCGGCGGCGATCTCCTCTTTTATCGTCCTGTCGCTTAATACCATTGCGTGTCCTTCCCCGAAGAGTCCGATATCACTTCGTTTCGTTCAGTACCTGGTGAATCTGTGTTTCGACACCGTGTAGTAGCCGCCGTCGCTGGCGGCCACGGAGGGCCGCCCCTACTGCCAACAAGATATTAAAGAGCTCTAATACATTACGGCGCCACCGTCAACGTTGAAGGCCTGGCCGGTAATGTGGGAGGCGGCGTCGGAGGCGAGAAAGACGGCCATCCCGACCATATCCTCCGGTCTGGCGATGCGCTTCAGCGGCGTCTCTTCCATTCGCCGGCGCATGAATTCCGGGTCCGCCCGCACATCCTTTGATAGCTCCGTCTCCGTCAGGCCGGGACAGACGGCGTTCACGGTTATGCCAAAGGCGCCCAACTCACGGGCCGCCTCCCGATTGAAGCCAACAATGCCGGCCTTGGAAGCGCAGTAGTGGGAGGCCATAGGCAAATAACTCTTGGCCGAGACGGAGGCGACGCTGATAATTCTGCCGTAACGCTGATCCACCATTATTCTAGCGGCGGCCTGTGTGCAGAGAAAGACGCCTTTCAGGTTCACCCCCAGAACATAGTCCCAGTCCTTCTCGCTCAAGGTAAGCAGGCTCGATTTGGTGTTTACGCCAGCGTTGTTCACCATGATATCCAACCTGCCCCATCGCCGTTTTAGCAGGTCGAACATTTCTTCTACCTGACTGAGACGGGATACGTCGGCCTGAGCCGAAAAGGAGAGGCGACCAAGGGCGGCTATTTCATCTACAGTCCCGGCCGCTAAATCGTCTCTGACGTCATTCACCGCCACGTCGGCGCCGGCTCTGGCCAGGCCCAGGGCGATAGCCCGGCCGATCCCCCGGCCGGCGCCGGTGACTAGAGCCTTCTTGCCTGTTAGATCGATCAATAATCCTCTCCGTTCTCCCTGTCGCCGCTGTTGGAGTTCATATCCGAAGCCACCGCGGCCGGTTCGGTCGCCAGAACCGGAATCTTGCCCTCCAAGGGAGGTAGATCATCCAGGCTCATGAAGCCAAAGTGTTGAAGAAACTCGAAGGTGGTGCCAAAGAGAGCCGGGTGTCCGACGGTCTCCAGCCGCCCTACCTCTTCCACCAGGCCTCGCATCTGGAGGGTGGCGATGGCGCGATCGGAATTCACGCCGCGAATGGCCTCGATCTTGGCCCGCGTCACCGGCTGCAAATAAGCGATGGCGGCCAGTGTTTCGAGAGCAGCGATCGAAAGCTTACCGGTTTGTTCGATACCCAAGAATCTCTCCACATAGGGAGACGATTCAGGAGCCGTCACCATCTGCACGGCGTCGCCTTTTCTCTGCAATCGCAGGCCCCGGCCTTGACAATCTGTAGCAAAGGCTTCAAGCGCCAATTCTATTGCCTTCCGGTCTGCTTCCAGCGTCTTCCCCAGTCGCGAAATCTCGACGGGACCGTCGGCCACAAATAAAAGGCTCTCTATGACGGCTTTCAGGCTATCCAGTTCCATGCCGGTGTCCTGAAGTCATCAGTCGTTGTGGAACGGCGTTGTCAGCGGTTCAGACGGTGTAACCCCGATTTTTGGCTCGTCTGGTTTGATCTCCGCTAAAGCTTGCTGCCGGACTGCGGCCTGCTTTTTGACTTGTTTGGCGCTGATGTCTTGCCGCACGAAGACATTGAGTTTGCGCAGCTTGACTCCAAGTTTCTTCTCCACGGTATCGCGCACGATCAGCGATATCTCCTCCGTCTTGACGGCGATATCCGTCGTGAGCTCAGTATACAATTGGAGATTGACGTCGACCGACGTGCCTTTGGCAGATACGCTGGGCTTGACCTGTCGCACTTCCGGCACTCCCTCAACCTCGTAGCGAATCCGGTTGACAATGGCGTCAAGCGTAAGCTGAGCCGAGGCGCCCGTTACCCCTGTCAGCCGCACGCCTTTGGCCGAGCGCGGCACGATTTCGAGGAGCAGAATAAGGAAGCAAGCGATGCCGACCAGGGCGGCCGCAGAGGCCAGGAGAATCTGGAGCCCCAGTGACACGTTTTCTGAAAGCGTCCTGACGTTTTCGCTCAGGGCGGCTACTGCGTCCTTGAGTTCAATCGCGACCAGGATGGCAAAAAGCGACAACAGTAGGCCAAGCAGAAGCAGAATGACCATTACTAACCGGTTGAAGAAGTTCATCTGTAGTTCCTCCTAAACAGCTTTTGGCAATCAGTCCTCCCAGCCGAAGGACTACCGGCGTCGGCGATGGCGAAAGCAGCGAAGCTTTCATGGACAGGCTATGATTGGTGTTCGGCCCACAAGCTGCCGCCATGCTCCCCAACAATCTGAGATGGCAGCAAATGATTCACCATGATGTCCTGGTCATGCCTCTGAAAAGATTCGACCCTCAGGTAGTTGTCGGTTAGACCGGACCAGATCAGGCGAGACTGACCTTCGATCTGCCTGGCATTCTCCCAAAGTACTGCCAGGCGCTGGCCGAGAAACCGTCGCCTATAGCCCCTCGCACTTTTCCCGGCGATGGCGCTCATCTGCTCGCTGCGGCATTTCTTCTGGCGCTCGTCGACGGAATCCGGCATGTCAGCCGCGACGGTGCCCCGGCGCGGCGAGAAGCGGAACACGTGCATTCTGGCAAATTCCATCTCCTCGCAAAAGCGGAGGCTCCCGGCGAACTCTTCGGCGGTCTCGCCAGGAAAGCCGACGATCACGTCGGTGGTAATGGCCACATCCGGATCGATCGAACGCGCCTCGTACACCAGTGAAGCAAACTCGGAGGAGGTGTATCTCCTCCTCATGCGCCTGAGCACACTATCGCTCCCGCTTTGCAGTGGCAGGTGGAGGTGGCGGCAAAATCGACCTTCGCCGGAGGGGCCGAGGAAGGCCAACAGCGCCGGCTCAAGGTCCCAGGGCTCGACTGAAGAAAGCCGGAGTCTTAGCACGTTGGTTTCGGCCAGTATCCGTTCCACCAGCTTGGCCAATGTCGGACGGTTGGCCTGATCCTTGCCATAGGCCCCGGCGTGCACTCCGGTCAAGACGATCTCTTTGTAGCCTGACTCTACCCGGGTCCTTACCTCTGCCAAAACGGTGTCGAGCGGAACGCTCCTCTCCCTGCCTCTTGCGATCGGAACGACGCAATAACTGCAGAAATTATTGCAGCCATCCTGCACCTTGACCATCGCCCGCGTCCGGGAAACCAGAGGCGAAGCATGAATGGCCGTCCCATCAACCGCTGACTCGACGGCCGATCTGCCTCGTTGAGCCAGTCTGTCTTGCACCAGGGCCACTATCTCACCTTTCCGGTCGTTGCCAACCACGAGATCGGCGTCCTGCCGTAGAAGGCTGGCGATCTTTTCGCCCTCTACTTCGGCGTAGCAGCCTGTCACCACGACGACGGCCTCGGGATTATGGCGCCGCGCCTGGCGAACCAACTGGCGAGATTTCCGATCGGCAACCTGAGTAATCGTGCAGCTATTCAAGACGTAGATGTCGGCGGGACCATCAAAGGTCGCCAAACAAAACCCGACGCCGGCGAACTCCCTCATCATGGCTTCGCTCTCCGCCTGATTTACCTTGCAGCCGAGAGTTGCCACCGCAACCGTCGGTCCCGATTTCTCCATCATATTCCCCGAGAATAGCCAAGATTATAGGGGCGCGGTTACCAGAATTCGGGTCGACACCTGGCGATGACGCCGCTACTATACTCGTCTAGAATTCTGACGCGCGCTCAGAAAGAAGCGCCGGTGTGCCAAAGTTCTTCCACTGCCGTCAGGCTGCGGGGGACCGCCTTTGCCATCACCTTACCTGGAGTATAACACATCAGGACCGACCGCGACAATCGGCCAATCGAAGCGAGGATTGACGCCGGTCTAGGGCTTACGAAGGCAGTCGTCATGATTGTCTACGTTTCGCAGGATCAGGGAGTCACCAAACATCTCGAAAGTGAGCCTGTATTGGTCGTCGACTCTGGCTTCCCATACTCCTCCAGTACCCTGCACGGGCTTGACCAGAAGGGAGGGATGACGCGGATTGCCGGCAAAAAGCCGAAGAGTCTTGATCACTTTCTTCTGATCGGAGCCAGCGTCAACAGCCCCTTGACATCTCTTGACGTTTGAGCAAGCACAAATCTTGTCGGCTTTGTCTGAAATCTCCACCATTTCCGTCCGGTGAAGCGGCGATTCAGGGCTAACTGGCCACGTATGAGAGAATCAACAGCCCGGCGAAGAGGGCAGAGCCGGCCAACTCGAGGAGGCCGATACGTTTGAAGCTGAAACTTGGAATGAGCCAGAGGATAGCCCGGAGTACCTTGTACACGAAGGGGACAAAGGCTACGATAGCGAGAATGGGCACCTGGCCGAGGAGACTAAGGACGACCAGTACTGCCAGCAACACGGCGAGATAGACGATGACCTTCCTCCCAATGGCCAATCGAGCGCTGAAGTCACTGCATTTGCCTCTGGCCAGGTGTTGGCGGAGGCGCATATTGATATAGAGTACGCTGCCCATCATGTGCAGGGCACAAAGAAGCCAGAGCAGCAGAGCCGTGGCGTCAAGGTCCCCAAGGGTGACGTAGTAGACGCCGGGCGCAGACAGGGACAGGCCAACGGCGCCGACTAATTCGCCGGCAATGGTGCGGTCCATCCTCCTCGCTTCGATGAAACCCTGAAGGCCGAGGAAGCTCAAGCCAAGGACACCAAATAAGACCATCCACCAGCGGTCATAAACAAGAACGATCGGCAGTGTTGCCAGTCCTGTCAGAGAAAGGTAAAGAAGAAACCAGCGCAGCGCAGCGCCTCGACGTGAAATGGGGCCCAGGCTATTGACCCGCAAGGACTTGACGATCACACTTAGAGGCTCGCTAGCGAGAAAGACTAGAAGTATGCCGCATAGGAACAAGAGGGATTCCAGCCCGAGGCGGGCCGCCACTCCCAGACCGATGACGTACGGGATGAGAAGCATGGCCCAGCCCCCATGTTCTTTCGGGAACATGCTCTAGCCCCCCAAGTCTCCCAGTTCGTACAGCACAGCGGCGGCGGCGTTGAGGCCGGCGGTCTCGGCGCGAAAGATGCGGGGACCCAGGGTCACGGGGATAATGCCCAGGCTGAGAGCAAAATCTGTTTCGCCCTGGGCAAATCCTCCCTCGGGGCCGATAAAGAGGTTGACCGAGAAGAGACGTTGCGATCTCGCCCTGGCCTGTCCTTTGTCCCCGGTTTGGACCGCCTGTAGGGCGGCTTTCAGTCCAGTCACCTTCTCCCCTTCCCAGGGAAGTAGTGACATGCCTTCGGCAGAACGACAGGCCTCCCGGAAGGTAATTGGCCGCATGAGGCGGGGAAGTTTTCCTCTGCGAGATTGCTCGGCGGCCTCGAGGATGATTCTCTCCCATCGCTTTAGCCTGACGTCGCTTACAGCCTCTACTTCCGATGGCACGCACCGCTCACAGACCATCGGCACGAAGCCCACGACACCAAGTTCCGTACCCTTCTGGATCATCAGTTCGAACTTGCTCCCTTTGAGGAGAGCCTGATAAATGGTGACCTTGGTGCGCGCCTCGGTCGTCGTCAGACTCTTCCGGCGAACGATTCCCTGCACCCCATCCCTTTGGAAAACAGTAAGCTCGACGTCGTACTCCCAACCGGAGTTGTCCAGCGCTTTGACCAGGTCGCCAGGGGTCAACCTGAGCACGTGGGTGATTTGATGGACAGGCCCGCCGGTAATGGTGACGCTGGAGCCCTTTATTGAGCTGGGAGGAAGGAAAAACCTATGCATTCTTCTCCGCCACAATGACGTGCCAATCGCCCTCGGCGATGTCGATGACTACTTGGAGGCCGGATTTCTCGATAGCCTCGCGCGCCCCCGACGCATGCTCTTCGATTATGCCGCTGGCAATGAGAAAACTACCTGTCTTCAGTACAGCGGCCAGGGCGCCAGCCAATTCGACTATAACCCTTGCCAGGATGTTGGCGACCACGAGATCAAAGGCGCCGGCGGTGAAGGGCGAGCCGATGCCGGGCTCGCGAGCCTTGAGCGTTCCCCTGGTTACCGTAGCCAGGCCACTGACCCCATTTGCCGCGATGTTGCTCCTCGCCACTCTTACGGCTACCTCGTCGATATCCATAGCCGTAACTGGTCCGGCGCCTAGCTTGACGGCAGCGATGGTAAGAATGCCGGACCCTGTGCCAAGATCGAGCACGGAGATGCCGGGCGTGATGCGCCTCTCCAATTCCATGAGACAGAGTCTGGTGGTGGGATGGAGGCCAGTGCCGAAGGCCATGCCAGGGTCGAGGTCGACGACGATGTCGTCTGGCTTTGCCTCGTATTCCCGCCAACTCGGCTTAATGACGATGCGCTCGCCGATCCGGTGGACGTCGAAATGGGCTTTCCAGGCGTTGGCCCAGTCCTCCTCGGCAACCTCTTTAGCCTCCATCTCTCCCATGGGCTGAATCGTTCGCAGGTGCCAAAGTCCCTGCTCGATCTGTTTCCGCCGTCGGGAGGCACCGGCGTTGCACTTCAAATAGGTGCGGACAGATACCGGCTTGTCGAGGTTTACAACGTAGCTGTCTTCGCCGCCCAGAGGAGTGATGTCCTCCTCGATGACCACACCTCCCTGGCCGTAGCGACGGAAGAGGTCGGCCACCGATTCGACTGCCTCAGTACTAACTTTGACGCTGATTTCCAGCCAATTCATGTTAACTGGCGCTGAACATTTCTTTGATCTTGTCGAAGAGGCTCTTCTCCTCTTTGGGAAGAACAGCCTTGCCCAGGGTCTTGGACAAGTCATAGAAGATCTTCTTCTGGTCTTCCGTAAGGCTCTCGGGTGTCACCACCCGGGCGATCACGTGCTGATCTCCTCTACCGGATTGCCTGAGGTGGGGCACTCCCCTGGCCTTGATAGTGAACATTGTTCCGGTCTGCGTGCCCAGCGGCACCCGCAAACTGACCTCGCCATCGACCGTCGGCACGGAGACTTCATCGCCCAGCGCCGCCTGCGCGAAGTTAACCGCCAGTTCGTAGATGATATCATCTCCCTGACGTTTGAACATCTTGTGCTCCCGAACATGGAGAACCACGTAGAGATTGCCGGGGGAACCCCCCCGCGATCCGGCCTCGCCTTCTCCCGTTAGCCTGATCTGGGACTCATCGTCGACACCGGGGGGAATGGCGACCACGACCTTCCTAATCTTGCGTTCCTTGCCGGTGCCCCGGCAGGTGGTGCACGGAGTGGTGATGGTCTTCCCTTCGCCGCCGCAGCGGGAGCAGGGGGTGACGTTAACGAACTGGCCGAAGATGCTCTGCTGGGTGCGCTTCACTTCGCCGGTGCCGTTGCAGCTTGTGCACTTCACGGCCTGGGTACCGGGCTCCGCCCGGCTGCCTTTACAGGTAGAGCAGACCTCGATGCGTGGCAGTTCCAGTTCTTTATCGCTGCCGAAAACCGCCTCCTCGAAGTTGATGGTCAAGTCGTAGCGAAGGTCCACACCTCGTTGGGGGCCGCGCCTGTTTGCCGTGGCCGCGCCGCCGAAAAAGGTCTCGAAGATATCGCCGAAGCCGGTGAACGGCCCGAACCCCTCGAACCCGCCCTGGCCGCCGGCCTGGCCGCTCGTGTGACCGAAGTGATCGTACGATGCCCGTTTGTCCGTATCGCTTAGAACCTCATAGGCCTCGTTGATCTCCTTGAACTTATCCTCGGCCCCGTCGTCCTTGCACCGGTCCGGATGGTGCTTGAAGGCCAGCTTGCGAAAGGCCTTCTTGATATCGTCATCGCTGGCGTTTCTTTCTACGCCCAGCACGTCATAATAATCGCGTTTAGTTTTCATACCCTCGCTCGAACGGTCGAAAAAAATATTCATGAAAATAACGTGGTACCGTCTAAGAAGTTTACCGCAAACCCCCAGACTCGTCAAGGAGATCCGGACCTCTCTGATTTCGCGATCTAAACGGCCCACCGTTCACTTTCAGTACTACAACCCCTCCGGGCCAGCCGGATAGTCACCAATCCAAAGGATGTGGGGCGTGTCGCCGACCAGACGATATAGTTTGTTATCGGCCGTGATCAACGGGGCCTTAAGCCTTTGCGCCACAGCGAGGTAAATAACATCGTAAAGTGCACAGCCATATCGATGGACCAGAGGGTAGGCTGCCATGATGAGGTCGCTGTCCCGTACCGTGCCAATGCCCAAGGCCAGAAACTCCGCAATGGCTTCTTCGCCCTGCTCAATGGTCAGGCGGGGCTGGCGGCCAAGTGTGGCAACGGTGATGGCGGCAAGAACTTCGTAGCGGATATGCTCCGGCGCAACCAGTTCCAGTTGCCCGGCGGCAAAGCGTTCCAAAACTATGATGGCCTGATCGCCATATTCCTCGTCGGTGAGATGCCACTTGACAGCCACGGACGCATCCACCACCATGACGGTGGTCGGTCTAGTCGTCACTGGCGCCTGCTCTCTCCTCGCGAACCTGTCGCACAAGATCAGCCGTGGTTAAGGGAGAGATCAACCGTTCCCTCCTCCTGGTCACGATTTGCGCGACCAAGGCTTGGCGGCGCGCCATCTCCTCCGACAGGACGGCCCGGATTGCTTCCCTCGCCAAGGTAGTCATGACCACCTCCTTTGCGCGGGCAGGTCCAATCATGGCCTCCAGGTCGGTCAGGGTAAGGGATTACCACCCGGCAGCAGTCTGCAAACTCAGGAAAGAAAGGGCAAAACTGGCGGCCCACCGCAAGCGAGTTTGTGGTATAATGTGGCCAATTAGGGTGACAGGGGGCTGGGATGACTACCGTCAGCGCTGACCTACCGTCGCTTCAGATCGCTGCCTTGCTTCATGATATCGGCAAATTTTGGCAGCGCACCGGAAAAAGACACGGCGCCAGCTACGAAGGCTTCGACAAGGAAACGTTTGGCGCCAATGGCGCCCACGCCAAGTGGAGCGCCGAATTCATCGAGCGCTTCGTCCCCGAGAGCTGTCGCGGGAAGCCCCACGATGTCCTCACTCACCACAAGCCGTCCAGTTACACTGCCAAAGTCATTGCGATAGCCGATTGGCTTTCCTCGGCGGAGAGGGAAGAGGGCAAGCCCAATCAGGAGGCAAGCGTTCAGCTACTGTCTGTTTTCTCGCGCCTTGCCGGCGAAATACCATGGAAGGCGGCGGAGGCCTACTACCCACTGAGTTCGTTGAGTCTCCGGCGGGAAGCGATATTTCCGCAGCCAGGGCGACTGCTATCCGGCGAGGCCACGCGCCCGCAATATGGAGCCCTGTGGTCCGAGTTCCTGGCCGAAGTGGAGAAGCTACCGCCATCCGACTTCGAGTCCTATTTCGTCGCCTTATATCACTTGCTGCAAAAGTATACCTGGTGCATTCCCTCCGCCGGGTATCGCCACGTATCCGACGTTTCGCTATTCGACCATGCCCGAACCACCTGCGCTATTGCCACCTG
>JAUSEJ010000180.1 GCA_030650265.1 Dehalococcoidia bacterium
CGGCAAAGTCTGCAACATGCGGCTGTTCCGACGCGAAACGCTGAACAGCCTGTTCGAGGAAATGCTGGAAGAATTCATCCGGGACACGCTCGCCCGCTATCAGCCGACACCGTCTGTCTGCCCAATTCCCGAGCGCGACGATCTGGAGGTCGATTGGCAGTTCAAGCCTAATGGGACACCTCTTTACCTGTTTGGCGTAAAAGACGATGCGCGTGCCCGACTCGCCACTATTGGCTGCCTCGAGTTCCAGCGCAACAAGCTGCCTTTCCGCAGTATGGTGGTACATGAGAACTTCGACAAGATTGGCCCCAAGGACAAGATACGACTCACCTCGGCCTGCGACAAGCAATTCACGTCCTTGGACGACTTCCGACAGAACGCTGAACAGTACTTGGAGCGGGAACGGGAGACTGTGCATTGACCGATTGCAAGCATGAAAGAACAACTGGCGATAGTGGACACTCCAGGCTCGACTCTACCTGAGAATCCCATAGTTGCCCGTAAATCCCCCTCGATGTTTGGGCAACTTCCGTTCTGCCCAGGAAGCGCTCCATAGATGGAGATGTTTAGGCAAAGCCTTACTCAGACAACTTCTCGTTGAAGCGTAGTCGATGCCAAAACTACGCGATAGAGGAACTCATGGCCGCCTGAACGGGGCGTCATTTCTGTGCGCGTGACCAGACCCGCTGCAAGTAACGGCTTCAAGCGATTATTACACGCCGGTACGCCGATGGCCAGATCTGCCGCCAACTCTGCCCTTCGAAATTCGCCCCGCAGACGGGCAGCATCAAAAGTAATCTGCAAGTGATGATATAACACCGTAACCTCCCCCTTCTGCTCATCGTGTTCACTGATGCCAGTGAATGCAGTATAAAGCGGTGACACGAACGGTCAATTCAGCTCCTGACGCAACAGGACGAGCCATCGACAGGGCCTCAATGTTATGCACTTTGCCGCTGGTAAGATCAAACGAAGCAACCCGGACATGCTGTCCGGGTTGCTTCGCCCCTACCCCTTTGAGTATGGAGGGTTATGGAGCTTTGATTTCCTTGGTCGCGTTGATTTCCTTGGTCGCGTTGATTTCCTTGGTCGCCTTGATTTCCTTTGGTTTGGTTGGCGCCACACTGCTCTTAATTGCCACCTTCACAGCATCTTCCATCGGGTCCTTGAAAGGCACCTCGATTCGGAGCAGCCCATGCTCGTATGTCGCTTCGGCTTTGCTGGGTTTAACTATCCAACCTAAAGCCAGGGCCGCAACGTACTCGATGTCCCTTGCGGGCGCCGTCAAATGGACGCTGTCTTCCAGAACCTTCAGGTCGATTGTGTCCGTTGGCGCGCCTGGAAGGGCGAACTCGACAACTAGCTTGCCATTTGCCTCATCCGCATACGCCACGGTATAAGGCGCAACCTTCATTCGATATTCCGACATCCTTGCAAACTCCTTTCATTAGATACCTGGAGTGTAGATCATGTTTTGCGCTAGCGCAAACAAATGGAAAATTTTTCTGGACAAAGCCGCTGATCTCTTTTCAACCCACAGTGAAGATGCTGGTTTATCGATACTAACTGAAGACGTACTGCCTCGGCGATAGCATCCTTAGCAATGGCTCCACACCACTCTTGGGAAACGGCCTCCCAAGCCATGCCACTCGATAATTGCTCGAGCACGTGCGAAACCATTATACGTGTCCCGCGAAAGGTAGGCTTGCCGTGGCAGATTTGGGGGTCGGTAACAATTTAACGGCCCATCCGTTTTGCTCCCATGCTGACCACTCCTTGCCAGAGCAGCTATTCCCTAGATCTCCACCATGCACAAAGCACCCCGGGGAATCTCCTCCAGAGTCACTAGCGAAGACCACAAGGCGCGTTAACATTATAACAAGCAACGGCAAGACGAATTCGCACCCCTTCGCTGGCGCCATAAGCGTTAAGATGTAAAGAGTTCGCTAACCCGCGGTAGGCAGGTGTATATACTTGGATTGCAGACATACCCGTCCCGGGCCGGTGAAGCGAGTCCAGGCCATCTGTTCAGTACCCGCCAGTAGACCGCTGCCCAAGCTTTGATGGATGGTCTGCATTTGGACCGATTGATCCTTGTAGACCCACCCTCCCGGCTCGATATCGATCTGCTCTCCCTGTTCAAGGACTGACTCGAAAACGTTCCCGTACCCATGTAGCCATAGTAATCCCGGCCGGTCTACCACGGAGAATGTGTCGATGAAGAACCCCGTGCTTCCCATAAGTATGTTGGAGCTACCCTTCATCCGCGCTGAAGAATAGCTGACAGTTTCGGTGGCGGCGAGGAACTGGTGCTCACGCACATCTACTGATTGACCTCTTTCCAGATGGATGCCAAATACTTGTCCGACTCCATCACGGCTGAAGGCGATCCGGCCGGGCCCCTTGGCCTCGGTGAGAAACACCGGCATTCCCGATATTAGTCGAGTGAACCCACCCTTTACAGCCTTCACGCTAATCTGGACCGAGGGATTCTTCCAGAGCAGAACATGGTGTTCGAAGTAGACCGGCATGCTGGTCAGGTCAATTTCGAGAACGGGAACCAGTGCGCCCTCGATATGATAAGTGACACCGCCGTAGCTCTCATCCTTCCGCTGAAGGACCGCGCTTGGCATTGGTTGGGGCAAACCCATGAGACACCTCCCGATGATATCCGGCTACAAATGTCGACCGGCTAATTATCATTATACACTCGTTCGCCCGATCAGCGCAGAAAGTGAGGGACCTACTCAACCGGCAACGGCAGTTTCACATGCAGAGGCCCATTGTCTCGTCTCCCGATAATCAACAGGAAACAAACGACGATCAGGAGAAGTGAGAAGATGCTTAACCAGACGCCGTACTTGAACGACGCCGGCTCGTAGTTGAAGATGACGTCATGCTCGCCGGGATCGGTAATGGCGATGGTGCGAAACACGGCGTCAGCCCGGTATATAGGCGTCTCCACACCGTCAATGGTCGCCCGCCATCCCGGATAGTATAGATCGGTCAGGACCAACCAGCCCGCACCCTGAGTCTTGATCCGGACGGTCTCGTCCCCGGCCTCGACGATCTCGGCCAAGGCGATTTGACTATCGGGCCGGAATTCAGTGGCTACTTCGGTTTCCAGCACGACTGTCGCCAACGGGGCAAACGCGGGAGAGCGAACAAGAGCCAGCGCTTCCTCGGGTGCAGCCGTAAGCGCTTTCGGGACAATATAGACGCGCGGCAAAGCGCCCGGGTTTAGGTAAACGTAAGGCTTGTCAGATGTGATGGCGGTAAGACGTGGATCGTCCAGTGGCTTGCTGGCGGCGATGAAGCGGGCGCCCAGGAGATTCAACACGCCCAGGTTTTGGCGCAATGCCTCGGGAGACGATGGCGGCAACCCGTAGGCCAGGTTCACGCCGCCCAAAGCGCCGAGGAAGTCGAAGTAACGCAGGGAGCCCAGAGCCGACGAAGCGCCGGTGTGGGGAACGCCGAACAGAAGATTGTAGTTTGGCGTTAGACTGGCGAAAGAACTAGCCGAGGTCATGACTTCTTCCTGCGTCACGAGTTCGTAGAGGCGACTAGACACCGTGAGCGAATTCTGAGCCTGTCTCTGCCACTGGGCCACAAGGGGCGGCTCAGCCAGTAGATTAGCCGAAGATAGCCTGTCGAAGGGACTGCCAACCATTAGCGCCATTTCCAGCCCCATGAGCACAAGCAGGATCGTGGGCAGCCACACGACCGGGATTGACGACCTTGCGCTCGTGGCGTAGCGGATAGCGAGTAGGGCCAGCAAACAGATGACGATTGGCTGCAAAGTGGCAGGGTTGAGGGGCGACAGTGAGTGGGTGATCTGGGAGTAGATAGAGTTGATCTTGGCGTCGTAGTAGTCCCAGCCCTGCAAGCGATAGCGCGTTCCCAATAGCGACCCCTGGACCAGATCCCTCGCCATGCCCAGAAACAGGGAACGCCCCAATTGAGCGACAACACCCCCCACGAGGCTGATGGTCAACAAAGCAAGAACTAGCAGTCGTATCGTCTTCCGAAGCAGAGCGATCTGCAGCGTCGATTGACCAACCGTAGGGGACGGGGCGGGCACGGGGGCGCCGCCCCTACAGAATTGTTCGGGATCGGTGGTCCTGGCGCCGATCACAGGTGACGAGAACGCCGCCATTAACTGGCTGAAGCCCCGGCCGGCGAGAAGCGACAAGCAGAAAGTAGTGAGGAACGTAAAACGGAGTGGCACCCGCAAGAAAGACAGTCCCGGCAGCTTCGAGACAAAGTAGTAAAGCGGCGTGTACTTGCCAAAAGCCAGCAATAGAGAAAGGCCGCAAACTACCCACAAAAACTTATCCAACTGGCTCATCCGTCTTCTTAGCCGGAGGAGAGCAAGGGAAAGCGCCAGAATACCTATGTAGATCCGGCCGCTGAGCCCGCCTTCGACAGACCAGCCAGGCGTAAGGTAATTTAGCAAGCCGGTGGGGAGAAGGGAACCCTGTGTGGCCAGACTGTAATCGAGTCCAGCCGAGCGAACAGATTCAGCAGCCATCTCCATGGTCGGCACAAGCTGGATTGCGGCCAGGCCAATCCCCAGGACAAGGCCGAGAACCCAGCCACCTCCCGATCGCCAAAAGGCCCTTGCCCTCAAGCCCGAAGTCAAGAAAGCCGCATATAGCAGGAAAGCTGAGGCGAGGATGACCCCATACAATGCCGTCTGGGGGAATCCTCCCAGCCACATAAGACCGGTGATCAGGCCTACCAGCGGGACATAGATTGTGATTATTTGACGGGAGCCCAGACGGAGGGCCAGCCAAGCCAGCAACGGCCACCAGGCAAGAGCATTAAGTAAGGGAGAGCTCTGAGAGCCAAATATGACGACCGCCACCCAAATCCAGGACGAAAGGACGGCCGGCCAGGCCAACAGGTTGAGCTCGCGCGCGAGCGAGTACATTAGAATTCCACTTCCCAGGGTCTGCAACAGAAGAGTCACCTTTAACGCCAGGGGAACCGCCAAAAGCCAATAGACGAGAAGATTCAAGGGATAGAGCAGGCCGCCCTGACCATCGGCCAACAGGGGAAAGCCACTTTGAATGCCCGCTGTCCATAAGGGAGCGTGCCCTGCCTGCCATTGAGCCATGCCAACGGCGGTCAATGGATAGAAATAGAAGGCAAGGTCACCGCCAAAGTCAATGGGCGCCTCGCTCTTAATTATCAGAGGGATGAAGTAGACCAGAATGGGAACGGTCACCGCCAGGAACGGCAACAGACCGGGACGCTCTGCCTCTTTAGTCACACTATCATCTCCAGTTTGTCCAGATCACGTCGAATGTGCGGCGCTGATATCCTAGCGGATTTCCCAGATAATGTAAACCTGGGCAGAAGGCAGACAGGTCTTTACATTAAGGGCATCGTAGGGTATGATCGCCACACTGCTGGTGGAGCTTATCCATATATTAGTTCCCTTGCGTCACGGATTGAGAACCATCAAAGGGGGAGAACATGCAGCAGACGTGGGAAAGCCTTGTCCGGCGATTAACGGCCCGGAATGTGGCGGCCGTTCTGGCTGCTCTTGGTGTCCTGATTGGGGTATTGGGATACGGCGCCGGGGTTCAGTGGCACTTCGATGGCGGGAAATTGGTGGCAGATCTCTACGCCAATCTCTTCGTCGGGCTGATCAGCGTCGCTATAACTGTGCTTATTCTGGATGGCATGGACCAAAGACGATGCGGGCAGGAGCGCAAAGAGGTCCTCAGGCTTCAGATGGGTAGTCCCGACCACGGGTCCGCCCTTGAGGCTGTACGCATGCTTAATGCGACGCAGCGGGGCGTATGGTTGAGAGATGGCTCCTTGAGAACTGTCGACTTGCGCCAGGCTAGCTTGAGCGGCGCCAGTTTGGCTAAGGCTGACCTGAGCGAGGCCGACTTGAGCGGTGCCGATTTGAGCAAGGCAGACCTCCGAGGAGCCAATCTTAGCGGCGCCAATCTGTTCAGAACTGACCTTCGCCAGGCCGAACTTCAGGGCGCCAAGCTCATCGGGGCCAACTTGAACTGGGCGATCGTCAGTAGAGCCGACCTGAGCAAAGCTGACCTGACCAAAGCCAACCTGAGCCGGGCCGATTTGAGCTGGGCCGAATTGGTTGGGGCCACTCTGTGCGAAGCGAACCTGTTCAGGGCTGACCTGAGCAAGGCCGACCTGACCGACGCCGATTTGAGCCGGGCCGACCTGAGCGATACAGTACTAAGCCGGGCTAAGCTGGCTGGCGCCAAGCTCGACGGCGTCAAACACAGCATCGTTACCGTCTGGCCCAGCGATTTCACGCCACCGCCCGAATCAAAGCCCGATGAGTAGAGCCCGAGATGCCGGCCATTTCTCCAACGGCAGCCTTGTATCTACGGGTTTCTACCGCCGCTCAGGGCGAGGTCGGATTGACGGCGCCGATCGTCTCACCGTATCGCCATCCGTCCAGCGCCGGCGGAGCAACTCCCAGTTGGCTGAGAATGCTCACCACGTGGGCCCGGTGCTCAGTGCCATGATTGATTGCCTGAATCACGAGAATCCCGGCCAGAATGACGGTAGGCACACCCCGTCGACTGATTTGAAGGGACCGGTCTGGGTCGATCTGCGGTGCAATCAGCAATAGCGCCTCACCGCTGCAGTCAGCGTGATAGCGAAGCTGGTCGAAACCGGGAAATCCATCGCGCGCCCGCAGCGGATTCTCGGGCTTCTGGCCGGTGAACATCGTCAGGTATATCTCCTCGCCCACGATGATGTGGACCAACGTATCGCGAATTCGGCCGTAGGTACCGGGTGCGGCGGCATCCAACTGCTGCTCGCTGAGCCCGGCGCAGGCATCGAGCAGAGTCAGGTTCGCCCACAGGTTATGGCGGAAGAGATCGACCAAAGCGTTATCCACCGGCGGCAACCCCCTTGAACTATCTATATCGGACAAAAGAAGACGGAACTGCGCAAGACACGGATTGAAGCTTTCCAGCTCGGCGCTATTGTTGCACAGCCCACCCGTCGTGTCAATCGACTCAAGATTGATCTGCCAAAGATATTGACATGACGCTTCCGCCGTGATATTCTGATACCGGCTTCCAGCCATACATGCGGCTTCGGACGCGTCATGGGATAGGGTCAAAGACGATTCGAGGAGGTGCTGCCTCTCATTTGCTCTATAGCAGAGCGAACGATAAACCGGCGCTCGAAGCGGGATCCGTTTGGCTGGACCTCGACAACTAATCATGCGGAGGTATCCAATGCGACCGGGTTTAAGGTTTGGCGGTACTATTCTGGCGGCCATGGCTATCGGCATCCTACTCTTGACGTCCTGCTCATCGTCTACAGATTCCTCGACATCGACGACATCCAACAAGCCTACAGGCAGCTTGACCCTCGCCGTAAGCATGGAAGGCGGCACCTATATTGATACGTATAGCAAGAAGCTGATGCCGCAAGGTGGCTCCTTCCAGGCTTTCTCGGCAGCAATGTTCGACTCGCTCGTGGAGCTGACTCCCGATGGGCAACCAAGGCCCGGTCTTGCCGAACGATGGGAGATAGCGCCCGATGGCAAGACGCACACCTTCTACTTGAGAAAGGGAGTCAAGTTCCAAAACGGCGACGACCTCACAGCCGCCGATGCCAAGTTCAGCCTCGATAGCTTGATAACGCTGGGCACAAGCAATTACGCTGCGACCTGGAAGGCGGCGATCGACAGTGTAGAACTGAAAGACGACTACACTGTGGCTATTCACTTGAAGCAGCCCGCATTCGAGCTTCTCAATGGCTCTGAGACTTTGGAGGGGGAGCTAGTTGTACTGCCCAAAAAGTACATTGAAGAGAAGGGCTGGGACTTCTTCGACCAGAATCCCGTCGGCAGTGGTCCCTGGAAACTCGCCGGTTTTGTCGCCGGCACCCGCATCGAACTCGAGGCAATGGGGAGTCACTGGCGGGCAGTGCCTAAATTCCAGAAGGTTACCTTCCTCGCTGTTCCCGAGGAGGGAACCAAGATCGCCATGCTCAAAACCGGCGAACTGGATATAGCCGAGGTAGCGCCTGATTCAGTTCCCGGGCTCAAAGCCGCCGGTATGCGCATCTATGGCCATTACGGCGCTGCCCAGTTGTACGCCGTGCCATTCTATGACGTGGAGAACGGCAGCAAATACGCCTATGGCGACGTAAGGGTGCGCAAGGCCATGGCCCTGGCCATAGACCGGAACGAGCTGGCCACCAAACTATATGGCGGCTACGGGCAGCCATCGGCTCTGTTCTATGCGCCCACCACCGCCTACTTCTTCGATCCTAACATCCTCAAAGTGGACCCGTATGACCCCGAACAGGCTAAGAGCCTGCTTTCCGCGGCCGGTTACGCCAAAGGGTTCAACACGAAATCATGGGATATGGGAGGAGGAGGCGTTCTCAGTAACGCCACCCTCGCCGTGGTTGGCTACTGGCAGAAGATAGGAATGACCGTCGAAATTCAGCCAAGAGATTACCCGACTGTGGTCAAGATGTTCAACCCCAAGCACTCGCCCGAAATTTGGAACACCGTCTTCGTCTGGTCGAGCTCCGGAGGCGTTCTCCAGTTCGAGAAGATGAGCACGGCGTACCATCCGACCAGAGGCGCTTTCAAGAATCTAGTTAACCCCAGACTGGGGGAGTTGATCGACAAGGTTCCCACCATAAAGGACCCGGTCGAGAAGAAGAAGACGGCACAGGAGGCTGTGACTCTGGCCAAAAACGAATACTCCACCATTGGGCTTCTGGACGTGGATAATGTCTTCGCCTTGGGTCCCAAGGTCGGGGACTTCAAAGGCATCAAGGGTCTCAGGGGTCTGGCAGCGGCGCTGGAGCTTATTACCCACGCCAAGCAGTAGGACGGCAGGATCGAGAAGTGAGACTGCTGTTATTAGGTGAATTATCCTATTGACATTCGGCTGAACGCCGTGCTATGATTTTCCCGATGTTGAAAGGAGGTGATGTGGATGGCAGTTGATAGTTGTCCGAGTTCGAGTCCAGTCCACAGGCACCGCGGTACCTCTGAGGTAGGCGCGGGCTGAGCCTTCGGGCTTGGCAGAAGAAGCCAGTCCTTCTCCGGAAGGGCTGGCTTTCTTCATCCCTGGCGCCGGACCGGAGGATGGTCATCGCGAGAACAGTATCATGGACAAGAGGGCACACCAAGATGACGACGACAGACGACCTGACCACGGCGGCAATCACGAATGGCATTCTTCAGGGAAGAACCGCCTTCATCGGCCGCCAGGTGCTCTATTGTCCCGGCACCAACTCTACTATGGATGTCGCCAGACAGCTAGCCAACGATGGTTCGCCGGAGGGCACTATCGTGCTTACCGACGAGCAAACCACCGGCAGGGGCCGGCTCCGGCGCTCCTGGGTTTCCCCGCCCGGCGCCAATATTCTGCTGACCGTTTTACTTCGTCCTCGCCTTGCCGAACTGCCCATGCTCACCATTGCGGCCTCGCTGGCCGTGGCCCACGCCATCGAGGAGACGACCAATCTGACAGCCATGATAAAGTGGCCCAACGATGTCCTTGTCGCCGGGCGGAAAGTATGCGGCATCCTGCTGGAAAGCGACGTGAGGGGGGAAACGGTGGCCTTCACCACGGTTGGCATCGGCCTGAACGTCAATTTCGACGCCAACGCTTTTCCCGAGATCGCGGCGACGGCGACCAGCCTGATGACTGAAGTCGGGAGGCCCGTATCCCGTTTGCTGGTTCTTCGTAGTCTTCTCCAGCACTTGGAGAATTACTATCTTTCGGTTCGGCGGGGAGAGCCAGTCCATCTGGAGTGGGGGCAGAGGCTGGAAACCATTGGTCGCTGGATCCGGGTAACGGGCGTGGACCATATCGAGGAAGGCTACGCCGAAGCGGTGGACGAAGAAGGCCATTTGCTCCTGCGACGCGCCGACGGCACTTTAGCCCAGATCTTTGCCGGCGATGTGACTCTGCGCGCTTAGACCCGATCACTAGCGAGGGTGAGGGCTGGCTTGAGGGCTGGCTTGAGGGCTGGACGGCGCATAAGTCTGGATGAAGCGACGGGACGGGGCGGGCACGGGGCACCGCCCCTACACTCGCAAATCGCTATGCAGGGCTGCCTGGGGCAACTTGAAACACTATGATGGCTGCCCCTCCTATCGTCCCATGAGGGACGGTAGGAGGGGCAGCCATGCCTACGGCCCTGGCGGAATGAGGCGGCTAGGTCAGCCAGACCTCGATCGCCGGCGCTGACTTGCTCCAGGCGCCGTCAGGGTCAGCCAGGGAAAGGGTGATTCTGGCGCCATCCACGACGACAAGGGCAAGGGGATAC
>JAUSEJ010000184.1 GCA_030650265.1 Dehalococcoidia bacterium
GGGCCGGGGAGTGGATACTGGCCGGAGTCTCTGAAAAATGGATTGGGAAGGCTACCTGCTTTACCCTGCCAAACTCCGGATGATCGAAGTCCACGATGTACTCGTTTGCTAGAATCTGCGGGTCCTTGATCGCCTGAGTGAGTGAGTTGACCCGGCTGAAGATAAAATCGCCACCCATCTTGAGTTTTCTCTCCCACTCCTCACAGTCCCGGGTGGCAAAGACCCGATCGAGAATGGCGACCAGAGCCTCTTTGTTCTCCTCGCGCTTGGCCTTACTATCGAACTCAGGATCGTCTGCCAATTCCGGTCGATCTATGGCTCGGCAAAAGTCTGGCCAGAATCTGTCCGGATCGATGACCATGGCTAGAGCTAACCATTGGCCATCCCGACACTGATAGACGTTGTAGAGAGGGCCAGCTTTCGAACGCTGATCGATGCGAAGCTCCTTCCCGGTGAAGAGGGCAGTCGAATGAGCTAGCCCAAACAGACTGATCATGGCACCCAATTGAGAGGTGCTGTAGTATTGCCCCGTTCCTGTTCGTTCGCGTGCAAGCAGCGCCGAGATTGCTCCGAATGCCAGAAAGACACCGCCGAGGCGATCACCTGCGCCAAGCCCGAGATATACCGGTGGGTCGCCTTTCTGCCCGGCAGCAAACATGCTGCCGCTCCGGGCATACGCAGCCAGCTCCAAGCCAGGGCTGTCCTTTTCCGGCCCTCTTTCACCGTATGTAGTGGCATGGCCATAGACCAGCTTCGGATTGCGTCGACGGAGGGTTTCGTAGTCTAGCACAAGCTTCTCGACCGCTTGAGTGCGATAGTTTGTGATGAAAACATCGGACTTCTCTACCAGGCGGTACATGATCTCCCTGCCCTTTTGCTTCGTCAGGTCGAGGCTAATGCCGCGCTTGTTCGTGTTCAACTCCTCGAAGACCAGGTTTCGGTCACCGGGGAGGGACATGGACACCCCTGATACCGTCGTAGACCCCCGCGCCACGTCGCCGACTCCTCTTTGCTCCACATGAATCACGTCAGCACCCAGGGCTGCCAGATACATGCCCCCGGCCGGACCCTGATGGAAGAGGGTCCAGTCGACGACACGAATGCCGTCAAGTACTCCTTTGCTCATTTTCTCCCCCTCGGTTCGTCGATATTATTGATTCGCTCGCATTCCGATTTCGATCCACTGCCTCGCGGGTAAATCCCCCCTGGCTGACCAGGCTAAACCGAATTAGTGGCAGTATATCAACGCGGCTAGCCCGTGTCAATTCGCATCACAGTCGCATCACAGGAGTGACCTCCGTGGTTCACTTGCTTACAGGCAATTGCAATGAGTGACAATTGCTTGTAGGCCAAAATACGTACTTGGTGCTCAACTACGTATTTTTTTGAATAAGTAGTTTTTCAGATGTAGAAATGTAATCGCTCTGCTAGACTGAAATTCATCGTCGGATAGCTATTCAACGGAAGTTAAACCTCCATTGCGGGAAAAAGTGCTGTTTTGTAACAGAAGGGATGGCAACGTGATGAGCGAAACTGCTCAGTCTGTTCGCGAGCCTGTCTACGAAGTCGTTTGGCCCCTCGGCAAGCTAGCCGCCGGTCCAGCCATCAAGCTAGGTTCGCCGGTCTCAGACTTGAATGGCAAAACCATTGGCGAGCTGTGGGATTATCGCTTCAGAGGCGATGATATGTTCGCCATCATTCGCGATACCTTGCGACAGCGTTACCCTGATATCAAGTTCGTCGACTTCAGCACCTTCGGCGACACCCATGGTCCCAAAGAAGGTGAGGTAGTGGCCGCGTTGCCCGAGTTACTGCGGAAGCATGGAGTCAACGCGGTTATCAGCGGTGTTGCATCTTGAGGCAGCTGCACGCCCGCCGTGATGCGGGCGAGCGTTGCCGCCGAGAGGGCGGGCGTACGTAGCGCCTCCATTGTCGCCAGCGCTTTCATGGCTCAGGCCAGACCTGTCGCCCGTTCACTCGGGATTGGCAATCTGGCTTTGGCGGAATACCCTGGCGTAATCGATCTGGACAGCGAAGAGATCTTTCGAGAGAAGGTGGCGACGGTAGTCACCAATCGAATTGTTGAGGCCCTTTCGAGTGATGTCCAGGTTGAAGCCCCGGTGAGCGAGCCCGGGCCAAGGGATATTGTCTTCACCGGGAATCTTGCCGAGGTGCTCGAATGTTTCCATCGCAACCTCTGGAGTGATGGGTTGCCGATTGTTCCGCCGACAGTAGAGAGAGTGGAGCAATTCCTCCAGTTTGCCGATCGCTCCCCGGACGAGGTGATTGGCGCTCTGCTGCCGGAGAAGCGGGAAGCGACCGTGTGGAATGTGGCAGTGAACGGGGTAATGGCAGGCTGCCGTCCGGAGTATATGCCTGTACTGCTGGCGCTCGTCGAGGCCATGGCCGAGCCGGAGTTTGGAATCGAGCACGGAGGGAGCACGCCGGCCTGGGAGCC
>JAUSEJ010000185.1 GCA_030650265.1 Dehalococcoidia bacterium
CAAAACTGGCTTCTCGGCGCGAAGTTGCGATCGAATCGCCGCAACCTTGGTATTCTATCCAGTTCCTCTATCTTTTCCAATCTCTTGTAGGCAATGGGATATGTTCTCAGGCGCAGCAAGCGCTCCATCTCCTGTGTAAGCCCTGCCCAATCAGTCATCATTATCCCTTCCCGCTAAACTCCAACGCCACTAATTAACTGAAACCCTATCGACAGTCGGGCCTTCCCATTTCTGTTCACTATATGGCTTCGTCGGTCTTGTCCCCTTGTGACGCAGAGTCTAATCGGTCGCACAACATCTGTCAATCGCCCGCAGGGATCATGGGGACCACCCCAAAGGTCGCTGAACCGGTTCTTGAAATTTCTGCCGCAAGGGGGAAACAAAGCGTCTCGGCCGACACTGCCGTGGGGAGGCCGAGACGCTCGTCGGAGAAAGCGACGTCGACTTTCTTGGGGCCAAGACCACCCCGCAAAGTCTTCCCGTCCGTTCCACCGATGAGGGGCTTGCTGTCTGTGTTGAGATCTCCCCACGCGTGAGGCGGCCCAGGTGGGCGGCTGAACTTGGCCGTCTGCCGGATGGTTCATTGGGAGTCGGAGATTTCAAGATGCCTTTCTCAGACGCTCTGCTACCCAAAGTTTAATGATAGATTGCCGAGGCACACCCAAACGTTTTGCCTCTTTATCAAGGAGTTGGATCATCCACAAAGGGAAATCGACGTTGACCCTCTTCTGTTCATGCACAGGCCTGCGTGCCTTGGATACATCAAGATACTGCGAAACATCCTCGCTCTCATCAAACCTCTTGTCGAATTCCTCAGCCTTCATAGATTTCTATCTCCTCTTTTCGGGATTGTCGAACAGAGATTATCCGAATACCATTGCCCCGATACGTTATGATTCCTGACCAACTCTTGCCCGCAATCCTGCCAACGACCAGAAACCTAGGTTCATCTATCGTTCTCGCAGGAATCTCAATGAGATCGGGATCATCCCAAAGCGCCTGAGCTTCACGGAAGTCGATACCGTGCTTTCTCCTGTTCTTGTCGCTTTTCTCCGGATCGAATTCGAAATCCATGGCATTTGAATTATACCTTCAGCATGACTGTGGTGGCAACTATCAGGCCAATCTGGAAGAAGACTTGCGTGAACGGAACTTGCATCACCCCGTCTTTTCACAAACAGGCCACAATCTGGTCCGGTGATCGGCTAGCCATCAACCAAGTTGGTAGGCGGTCATCGAGATGGAGCCGAAATCGATGCCTTCGACCAGCACGGTGAGTTCGTCGCCTGGCTGGCGCATCCCGGCCACGTAGAGCAGCGGCAGGTAATGATCCGGGGTTGGCACTGCCAGCCTCCCGTCGGGGTGGTCCTCGTAGTCGACAAGAGCTTGATCGTCGCCCTCACGCAGATGGCGCTTGACGTCTGCGTCGAAGCGCAGTGCCCACTCGAAGGGCTGCTTGCGCTGAAAGTCGACAAGGCGCAGATTATGGACTACGTCGCCGGATCCTACGACGAGCACTCCCTGTTCGCGCAGTGAGGCGAGACGACGGCCAAGCCCCAGATGATACCGCGGCGGTTTGCTGGCGTCCAACGATAGCTGGATCACCGGTACGTCGGCACCCGGGAAGACGTGAGAGAGCACCGACCAGGTATCGTGGTCGAGACCCCAGCTATCGTGGTCGAATTCGACCCGAAGCGGCGCCAGAAGGTCCCGCAGCGCGGCAGCCAGCTCAGGATCGCCGGGGGCCGGATAGGCTACCCGGTATAGCTCGGGTGGGAAGCCGCGGAAGTCATGGATGGTCTTCGGGAAGGGCATAGCGGTGACGGCCGTGGCCTGAATGTACCAGTGGGCGGAAATGGCAACCACCGCCCGCGGTTTGGGAATGGATTCGCCAAACGCTCGCCAGGCCTCCGTGTACCGGTTCTGTGCCAGAGTATTCATGGGGTTGCCGTGTCCAAGGAAGACGGCAGGTAGACGCGCCGCTATCCCCATCTGTTCACCTCCCATAGTGATTTGAAATAGCGCAAATAGAGTGCATGGTGGCACCGTTTCAAATTAGGAGTCTGCCCCCATCGGGGATGTGGCCTACTGCATGGGAGAGTAGTCGGTAGGCTTGAGAAAGCTGGTGGTGATCCGGGCTACGATGCGACCGTCTTCCTCGCTGGCGGTGCGGGCTGTTTGCCACTCCGGATCGGCCTGAAAGGCGCCAAAAGCCTTCTCGCGATGAGCCATATCATCCCACTGAAGTATGTAAGTCAGTTGGTTGTTGTCGCCGACCGCCGGCTCAAAATAACCGGCGACGCGAAAGCCATGCTTCTCGAATAGTTTGTTGGTGACATTGGCGAAACGCCGGTGAAGGGCGTCCGTTCGACCAGGTAAGATCTCGTATATTCGGAGCTCGTATAACATATGTACCTCCCTGGCTTATTATGCAGAGATTATAGCAGAGGCGATGCTTGCTGACAATCGGAAGCCTTGGCGCAGCAGATGCGCGGGATGTTTGACCGTCTGGTAACCGGCGACAATCCGGTCCTGGAGAGTAGAGTGCTGAAGGCCACAATACAATCACCATGCCCGTGGTCAAGTTGCGCCGGCTTCCGACTCATTCGACAAGGTTTCCACATTCGGCTACAATAAGAATAGGTGAGTCCACGCTTCGCATTCTCCGTTGGTGGCCGCATCGCCGCGCGAAGCAGTGGAAAGATGGACATCTATTCGCGCATACGGAGGAAGAGGGCATGAGCAATAAGCCAACGATCCCGCCGGGTGACACCACAGGCGGAGATGATTCCATGCGAAATTATCTCGTGGAGGAATTCGTCGAGGATTGTCAGGAAGGTCGCATCTCCCGACGCGATGCACTTCTGAAACTTTCGGCGGTCTTCGGCAGTTCTATCGTCGCTACGAGCTTTCTTGCGGCGTGTGTGCCAGAGCAGGCTGTCAGGCCTTTGCCGCCGTCTGCGACCAAGCCACCTACCTCCGCGCCTGCTGCCACGGCTGCGCCAGGCGCGTCGACCCCACTGGCCACAATGTCGCCAGCTACGGTTGTCGCAACGGCAACGGTCGTGGCGACGCTTGCGACAGCGTCGGTGGGCACGGCAACGCCAATCACCATTCGACCCGATGATCCAGACCTCGAAGCGAGGATGGTGGAGTTTGATTCGAAAGGCGCCATGATCATGGCGTATCTGGCCAAACCGAAGGGCAACGGTCCCTTCCCGGTGGCTTTGATTTGCCACGAGAACCGGGGATTAACCGAGCATATCAAAGACGTCGCCCGGCGCGCCGCAAAAGCCGGCTACGTTGGTCTCGCCGTCGATTTATTGTCGCAAGAAGGTGGCACCGACAAAGTGGGCGCTAATGTGCCAGGGGTCTTGGGTAACGTACCGCCCCAGCGCTTCGTGGACGATTTCAAGGCTGGTATTGTCTACTTGCAGAGCCAACCTTTCGTCGCCAGGGAAAGAATCGGGATGGTCGGCTTTTGTTTCGGTGGCGGCATCACCTGGCGCTGCGCCGTGCAAATTCAGGAACTGCGCGCGGCGGTCCCGTTCTACGGACCCAATCCGCCGCTTGAAGATGTACCCAAGGCCAAGGCGGCCGTGCTCGCGATCTACGGTGGCACGGACACGCGCATCAACGCTGGCATTCCAGAGATCGAGGCGGCGATGAAGCAGAATGGTAAGGTCTTTGAGAAACTGGTGTACGATGGAGCGGGCCACGCTTTCCACAACGATACCGGGGCAAGCTACAACGCGATCGCCGCAAAAGACGCCTGGGCAAAGACGATGGCGTGGCTCGACAAGTACGTCAAGTAGTATGCCCAATCTCTGAGCGACACTCACAACACGGGGTATGATTCAATCGTAGCCCCGAACTCATGGTTCGCCGCTTATCCGGTGATTTGATGCCGTTCGTGTATCAAGGCATTCCAGGCAATTCGGGCTCACTTCGAGAAATATTCTTTCATCGGTTGAATGTAGTAGTCGAGCCAGCCTTTTTCGTAGTCTTTAGCCTGGCCGTCTGGTATCCCCGTGTGTAACATGGTGACCTTCGTTCCGCCTTTCACCTCGTCAAGAAGTATTTCAAGGCGTGAATCCGGGGCGTCGGCGGGGAACTCGGTGGTTCGCCAGGTCTGGACGATTCGATGGGGAGGCTCCAACTGGACGTTAAGCCCCTTTATGTAGTCCCCAAAGGCGCTGTGTCTCCCTCCCACTACGGGATCTATCCTGGCCTCATCTCCGGTGAAGGCGCTGTGCTCCTCGCTACTCAACCAGGCGTCATAGATCTGCTGGGGAGACGAGGGAATCACAGACGAGGCTTCGATTGATTCTGACATGGCACGGCTCTCCTTTTTTCCCGCCAATGTGTCGGCTATGATCACGCCGCCGCGCAGTAAGAGAGTGTTCGTATCGGGAGGCTAGAATCACTTAGCGGCTAGCCAATGACCCTGTCTCCTGCGCCCAGTGTCTCCGGCAGTGGTTGCCCGAGGGCAGTGATGAATGCATCGACGACTTCGGGGTCGAATTGCGTGCCAGCTTTGTCGCGCAACTCGCGTATGGCCTCTTCGTGAGTCATCGATGGCCGGTATGGCCTCTCGGAGTTCATGGCATCGAAGGCATCGGCCGCCGCCAGGATGCGCGCTCCCAAGGGTATCTGGTCTCCCGCGAGCTTGCTCGGGTAGCCGCTTCCATCGAATCTCTCGTGATGAAAAGCGACTAGTGGGAGAACGTCCTCCAGAGACATAGCCCGTCTCAGGATCGCCTCGCCGATGGTTGGATGGGCGCACATCGTCTTCCATTCGTCTTCGTCCAAGGGACCGTCCTTGCCGAGAATCGAGTTGGGTATGCCAATCTTGCCCACGTCGTGCAATTGCCCGGCAACGGCGAGGCTGCCCAATTGCCAGCCATCGAGACCCATTTGCCTGCCGATAGCGGTGGCATAGCGAGCGACGTTCTCGGAATGCCTGAGAGTAGTGGAATCTCTAGCGTCGACCGCCGCCGCGAGGGAATGAGCCATGTGAGTGTATGACTCTTGAACTAGTCCTCTATCCGGTTCGTGATGGCTTGTAAAGGATACTTCATCCATCTCATTGGCTGTGCGGACCTGATTGCGCCCCAGCACCTTGGCATAGATCATAGCGTGGTCTGCTTTCCAGACGAGGTCCTCGCGGGAGTCGCAGTCCTCGGGAAACGAGGCGACGCCAAGGCTCATGGTAATTGGAGAATAAAAATCGGGGTTATCCAAGAACTGATTGCCGGCGATGGCGCGTCGCAGGCGTTCGGCAGTCTGTTGGGCGGTGGCGGTATCGGCCCCGGGCAGGATGGCGGCGAACTCCTCCCCGCCGTAGCGGCAGACGGTGTCAATCTTTCGCAGAGTTTGCTTCATCAAACCGCCCATGGCGCCCAGCACCTTATCGCCAAACTGATGTCCGAACCGGTCGTTGAAGGTCTTGAAGTGGTCGATGTCGCCGAAGATAAGGGCCACCGGTGTCTGGAATCTGGTAGCTCTTTCGATCTCGGCCGCGAGAGCATCCTGGAAATAGCGATGGTTGTATAGCCCCGTTATCACATCGATCGTGGCTCTCGCCTGCGCTTCTTCGTACTTGTCCTGTAGTTGCTCGTGAAGGTCCTTGTTTTCACGATCTCTGCGCTCCAGTGACTGCGCCATGCCGTTGAAAATGGTTGCCAACTCCCCGATTTCATCCCGGCGATTGGATCTGACGAGAGTGTCCAACTGACCGCGCTGGATGTCTACCGCTGAGCGCCTTAGGGCAGCCAGAGGTCTGAGAAGTAGCCAGTCGAAGAAGAAGTAGAGGGCGATGACGAGAAGTCCGGCCGCCATCACGCCAATAGCAGCAATCCGTATTGATTGGTTACGCACCACCTCGTCACGGGGCGCCAACCGGAGGTACACGCCAAGGGCAGCGACCGGTTGATTGGCGATGCGTATGGGGGCAAGGATCTCCACCATGTTTTCGCCCTCTCTGATCTTGTCAGCGAAAATGGTTTGGCCGGTAGTTATTGGCGCCGCATCTTC
>JAUSEJ010000186.1 GCA_030650265.1 Dehalococcoidia bacterium
TCGCTGCTTTGCTGGCCGCAAACGGCGGCGAGGCAGCAGAGACTGCGTTTGAGGGACCGGCCGGCTTTCTGCAGGCCTTTACCGGCAATAACGACAGTGCCGAAGCCATCTTGGTTGGGCTGGGAGAGAATTACCGCACTCTCGACGTGGCATTCAAGCCACTTCCGGTTCCAGTTAACAACATGGTGGCCTGTATGACTGCTCTCGAGCTAGGAGCAGAGGCGAAGCTGGACCCAAAGGAGATCGCCACTGTCGAGATCAGGACGTCGCAGTCCGAGGCAACCTTCGCGGGAGCTGCTGCCCGTGGTCCCTTCAGGCACATCGGCGGTACAACTATGAGTACGATATACTGCGTTGCTCTCGCCTTGAGCCAGCAGCAGGTTACTCTCGAGGGCTTGCAGCTATACGATGACCCAACCATATTGAGCCTGGTGGAGCGTTCGAGGTTAGTGCCCTCAGATCTACCCTCGCGATGCTGCGATCTCAAGGTCACCACGTTGGATGGTCGTACGTTAGAGAAGAAGTTACGGCACTCGGATCACGACTTCGCCTACGGCTTTGATGGAGTGACGAGGTTGATGAGATCGTTGGCTCCGGAAATGGTAATTTCCGCCACCACGCTGGAAAATCTAATAGATGCAGTAGCAAACATCGAGAGCTGTGAGCGGATTGGTGATATTATCGAAATGCTGGTAGACAGCAGCGGCAAGCCTAACTGAGACAGCCTTGTGAAAGAGGGTGAGTGACGTGTCTATCGAAAAGGCGATGAACGACTGGGAAGAGAATGTCCGTCAGAAAAGCCTCAAAGCGAGCCCTGAGAAGAAGCAGAAGTTCAGGACTTTAAGCGGATATGATACCAAGCCTTTGTATACGCCGTTAGATCAAGAGGGTACCGACTATCTAAGAGATATCGGCTTCCCTGGACAGGCTCCATTCACGCGGGGGAGGATGCCCAATGGCTACCGCTCCTTCGTGTGGCATCACGATTTCTACAGCGGCTACGGATCGAGCGAGAACGCGAATAAGCGGCTGCATGACCTGGTATGCAGCGGGGCAAATGATGTGACGCTGGCCCTGGACCTGCCATCTCAAATAGGCCTGGATTCCGACGATCCCATGGCGGAGGGGGAGGTTGGCAAAGCTGGCGTTGCCCTCGCCTCCCTCGCCGACGTTGATGGGATTCTGGACGGCATCGACCTGCGCAAGGTTGGCCTTGGCTTCGTCACCAACAGCATCGGCGCTTACGGGCTTTCTCTTGCCCTAGCTCTGGCGGAAAAGCGAGGCATAGAACCGACCGAGCTGCGTCAGGTTCGCATCCAAAACGATCCCCTGAAGGAATATTCGGGGCGGGGCACCTACATCTTTCCTGTGACGGTTGCCATCGAACTGGCGGCGGACGTGGTCGAATTCGTTTGCCGCAATTTCGACGACAAGGTGAGCAGGCAGTGGGCGCCCCAATACGTCTGTGCTACCCAGTTCCGCTGGGGTGGGGCGAGCGCAGCTCAGGAGATAGGGTTTGGCATTGCCCATTTCCTTACCTACATCGAGGCAGCGATGAAGCGAGGGCTGTCGATAAACCAGTTGGTCCCCAGAATGGACCTGCACTGTACCGCCGACGCCGATCTCTTCGAGGAGGTCGCCAAGTTTCGGGCGGCGAGACGACTTTGGGCTCGGATCATCAAGGCGAGGTACAACTCCAATGACCCCCGGGTGCTCGGATTGCGCATCACCGTCTTTACGGCGGGAAATCGCCTGCTCGCCCAACAGCCCCTCAACAATCTGGCGAGGGTCTCTATGCAGGTGCTAGCCTGTATTCTTGGAGGGGTAGAAGCTATTTCGGCTCCCGCCTATGACGAGGCGCTGGCCCTGCCTACTCTGGAATCAACCCAACTGTCGCAGCAGATGAAGTACATTATCGGCGATGAATGTGGCCTGGAAAACGTTATCGACCCCATGGGCGGCTCCTACTATCTCGAGAAGCTGACCAATCAGATCGAGGAAGAGGCGCGATACTGGCTTGATAAGGTTGAGAGCCTGGGGGGCGTCGCCGCGGCCATCCAAAATGGGTTGTACAGCAAGGAGCAGTTGGATGGCCTCTACCGGTATCAAAAGGAGGTCGAGTCAGGGGATAGGCTGGTCGTAGGTATCAACAAGTTCGCGAAGGACGAAGAGATTCCGATCGATCTCTTCGAGGGCGACCCGGCAGCAGAGCGGCGGCAGATAGAGCGGATCGAAAGGCTGAGGGCCGAAAGGAGCAATGCTTTGGTCAGGGAACGACTCGAGCAACTGGGCCTCGCGGCAGCCAACAAGGCGGACAATATGCGCGTAAACATCGTGCCGGCCATTCTGGAGGCGGTAAAGGTCTACGCGACGGTGGGCGAGATATACGGGGTGTTGAAAAAGGTTTTTGGCGAGTATGAGCCATCGCTGAATCTGTGAGGTGGTGACGGTGACTGAGAAGATCAGGGCAATAATTGCTAAGCCTGGGCTAGACGGACACGAGATGGGGGCCAGGCTCATAGCCCGTGTCCTAATGAATGCCGGCGTTGAGGTGATCTACACGGGCCCGCGGCAGACCCCTCAAATGGTGGTAGCGGCGGCCGTTCAGGAGGGGGCCGACGTCGTCGGCCTCAGCTTCTTAACCGGCGCCCACAAGGAGCACACGGAGAAGATCGTCCGTCTGATGAAGGCGAACAAGATCGATGACATCGTTCTGGTCGTAGGGGGGATCATTCCGGCGAAGGATATAGACCATTTGAAATCGCTAGGGGTGGAAGCGGTCTTCGGTCCGGGCAGCGATACCAGGGTCATCACCCAAACCATCTTCGACGCTGTTCTGAGACGGCGGGGATTCTAGCCGCTAAGTCGTGTGGTATCAGACTGGACCTAGTTTGAAGTTGTGAGGAGTAGGACTAGATTGTTTTTTGAACATCAGAGCAGCACCGATGGTGCGCTTAGCCCTTATCGAGTTTTAGAGCTACCCGGCGAGGCTAGCCTACTTGGTGGCAAGATCATGGCCGACCTGGGCGCCGACGTGATTAAGATCGAGCCACCGGGCGGGGATGCCTCTCGCTCCATCGGGCCTTTCTATCATGATGAGACTCATCCGGAAAAAAGCCTCTACTGGTTTGCCCTGAATACGAACAAACGCAGCATCACCCTCAACCTTCAATCCAGTGAGGGCCGGGATCTTTTCCGTCGCCTCGGTCGCACTGCTGACTTCGTGGTGGAGAGCTTCTCCCCCGGACAGATGGACAAGTTGGGCATCGGCTTTTCCGCCTTGCACGAGATGAATCCCCGTCTGATTCTCGCCTCGATCACCCCTTTTGGTCAGACCGGTCCGTATGCCGGATACAAGGGTTCGGATATCGTTGCCTGGGCGATGGGCGGCTACATGTACCTTTGTGGTGAATCTGAGCGAGCCCCATTGCGCATCAGCTTACCACCTCAAGCCTATTTCC
>JAUSEJ010000207.1 GCA_030650265.1 Dehalococcoidia bacterium
CTTACCTTGCCCAGGGTAGCAGTATCCCTTATTCCCTGGCTCAAGACCTCCCACTTGTCAATTATCTCGCGGGCAAGGTTTGGATACTTCTTCTGTAGCTCATCAACTCGACTCATCTATGTCCTCCCATTAAACTTGGTAGTCCGATCCAGCAAATTTTAGCACAAAAGACAGCCGTTCACATGCAAGAGATCATGTATTCGCTGGTGAACCCCCATTCGAATTGCCAAGAACGAACCGTTCGATGGCTTCGGCCACGCCATCCTCGGCATTGCTGGCCACCACAGCGCTGGCGATTGCCTTGACCGCCGGAGCGGCGTTGCCCATGGCCACACTCCAACCGACCGCTTCGAGCATGTCGAGGTCATTAAGGTTATCGCCCACGGCCATTGCCTCGGCGAGCGATATGCCGATTGTACCGGCAAGATAGCCAATCGCCCTGGCCTTGCAGCAGCCAAAGGGCAGGATATCCACCGTATGCCACGTTACCGCTGTCCCCACATGGACAGAGGGGGCGTTGAACATCGGGTTAGACTCGCCCCATCCCGATACCTCCTCATGGAAGCGCCTTAGCGGCGCCTCGTCTCCCATCAATGAGACGCTGAGGATATTCTCCCGTTTCACCAACTCATCGAAAGAAAAACGATGGTAGGAGCGGCGCATGGCCAGGTACTTGCTTATCACCGGCGTATCGCGCTCTTCCGGGCCAGTGAGAATGCGTCCACCGGCGGCCGGGCTCTCGAAAACCACGGGTTGGAGACCGTGCCTGAAGACACAATCGATTATTCTCCGGTAGACCGGTGCAGGAATCAAGTCCTGATAAACCACGGCGCCGGTTTCCGAGTCCTGAATTACAGCGCCGCCGTGGAGGACCAAAGGGGTACGAATGCCAAGGGCATCCGCCGCCGCTTTGGCGAAGGGGAAGCGGCGACCCGTGGCGAGGGTAACGAGACAGCCCATGGCCAGGGCCTTCTGCACGGCATCACGCACCCTCGGTCTAACCTGACCCTTCGGGTCTAGCAGGGTGCCATCACAGTCGAGTGCGATAAATCGTATGCTAGTATTTGCCACCGTCCACCCAAATCGTCTGCCCGTTTATGAAACTGGAAGCATCTGAGGCGAGGAACACTACCGGACCGACAATCTCCTCGGGCTCGGCTATTCTGCCGAGTGAGATGCTTGCCACCGCCGCGGCCATCTTTTCTGGCGTGTTCCAGAGGACAGTGCGCGCCTCCGCCGTACCGGTAGCCCCCGGGCCGACGCAATTGACTCTAATCCCACTGGAGCCCCAGGCAAGAGCCAGAGATCTGGTTAAATTAACTACCCCGGCCTTGGCCGCTCCGTATGCCACCAAGAGGGACGACGCGTCCCGGCCAGCAACGGAGGTAATGTTGACGATGACGCCCTTCTTCTGCTTAAGCATTACACGACCAACCGCCTGGCTGACGAGGAAGACACTCTTGAGGTTGGTGGCGACAACACTATCCCACCCCTTCTCGGCGAGGTCTTGGGCGGGGGTGGTGATCCTCGTGCCGCCCGCGTTGTTGACGAGGATGTCGATACGGCCAAACTCCGCCACGACCTTCTCCGCCATCTTGGCCACATCTTCGCTGTTCCGTAGATCTCCCGTGACTACAAACGCCCGTCTGCCCAACTCCCGCACCAGTTTCGCCGTCTCCTCGCACTGTTCCACGTGTCGGGACGTGACCACTATGTCTGCGCCAGCCTGAGCCAGACCAACGGCCAGACACCGACCGATGCCGCGACCGCTTCCGGTGACAATGGCTACCTTATCTGTTAGGGCGAATTCGTCGAGAATCATCGCTTAGTCCTCCTCATTCAAAAATCTATGGTAGTTGATGACGTTGTTCAAGGCTTTGGCCGCGCGCTCGAAACTGTGATAGGTCGGAATGCCCAGCCCTTGCACCCTGGCCCTCATTTCCGCCGCTACCACTTCCAAATGGAGGGGAGGCGTGATGGCCATTAGAGGCTTCTTTGCTTCTTTGGCAAAGATTGCCAGTTGGGCGTAAAAACGATCCGCCATCGCTGGATCACGCGCCAGCCGCTGGCCGAGGAAGTTCGCCGAAAGCTCGATGGCGATGGCGTCGATGTTCGGGTCCACCTCGAAAATGGCCATTATGTCCGTAACGCGTTCCCCGCCCCAGTTCTGGCCCAGGTCGATGGGGTTCCGGTAGCTTCCACCCACGACGTTGAAGAAACTGGCGAACTTGGCGTACGACTCATCGCTCAGATCCGGCACCTTTAGCCCCGCTTTGGCAAAGGCATCGCTGATGACGACGGACTGGCCGCCGGTTGTGCTGATCAGTCCCATGCGTGAGCCTGTCGACGGCCGGCAATAAATGAGGGCTTTGGCGGTATCGATCACTTCGTCGAGACTGTCCACCTTGATGGCTCCCGCCTGCTTGATCATCGCCTCCCAGATCGACATTGGCTCGGCCAGCGATGCCGTATGCGAAGCCGTGGCCCTGGTACCCTCGGGGGTCTGGCCGCCCTTCCAAATAAGCACGGGCTTGACCCTGGCGCACTCGCGCAGCAGCTTGAAGAACCGCCGCCCGTCCTTGATGCTCTCAATGTACAGGCCAATTATCTTGGTTTCTTCGTCCTGCATCAGGTATTCGAGATAGTCCGTGGCATCGAGAACGATAGCGTTGCCGATGCTGACGACCTTGCAGCAATTCACGCCGCTGGCGTAGCCCGTCACGGCGACATTTATGCTATGGGTGCCGCTCTGAGATATGAAGGACAACGGCCCCGGGTCGAAGTTGGTCTGGGTGAGTTGACTCCGAACGCCCAGCTTCGGGTTGTGAATCCCCATGCAATTGGGGCCGATGACGAGGAAGTCGGCCTCCTTGGCCATTTTCGTCAGCGTCTGCTGAAGCTGAATCCCCTTTTCCTCGCCGGTTTCGGCGAAGCCGGAGGTAAAGAACATGGCCCCACCCACGCCCTTCTTGATGCAATCGCGCAGGATGATCGGGCTGACCTCTCTGGGCACAGCCACGATCACATAGTCGATCTCATCGTCGGGAACATCCATTAAACTCGGGTAGTTCTTCACCCCGAGGGCGGCAATGCCCTCGAATTCCCGGGAATCTATGTTGACGGAGTAAAGCCTTCCCTTGAACTCGCGCTGCGAGCGCAGCCACATGTAATCGGTCTGTCCCTTGTCGCCTACCACCGCTACCGCCCGTGGATTGAACACCCTGCCAAGTCGACTGACTCTGTCCTCCACCTAAGAGACCTCCTCGCTTAGTAAAAACTGTGAAAGGGACCACAGCTTTGCCTATATGGAACAATTACTATCCGGGAGAACGGCCGTTCGCCCCTACCTTTGGCAAACGGAGCCAGCAAAACGGCCGTTCGCCACTACTCGAGAATGATCCTGGCGTCCACCACGATTGCCCCGTCCCGGTAGGCAAAGATGGGATTGAGGTCCATCTCCTTGATCTCCTGGTGCTGTTCGGCCAGGTCAGACACTTTGAGAAGAATGTCCTCAAGCATCTCAATGTTTGCCGGCTCCTGCCCCCGATATCCCTCGAGGAGCGGATGGCCTTTGATCTCTTTGACCATTTGCCTGGCGTCTCGCCTGGTGATGGGAACGAGCCGGAACGAGACATCCTTCATGATCTCGACGAAGATGCCGCCAAGCCCAAACATCAGCACCGGCCCAAACTTCTCGTCCTTGGACACGCCGACGATGACTTCGATTCCCACCCTAGCCATTTGCTGTACAGCTACGCCGTCGACGGTAGCCTCCGGCTGACGCTCGGCTACCGCGGCCATTATTGCATCGTAGGCCGCGGCCACTCCATCAGCATCCAGCAAATTGAGTTTGACGCCGCCAATATCCGATTTGTGTAGTATCTGCGGCGACACTACCTTGAGAACTATAGGAAAACCCAACTCCCTGGCAATTGAAACGGCCTCGGCTTTGGTCTTCGCCAATCGCGTCTCGGCGACGTTCACGCCTGCCGCCCTGAGGATCTGCTTAGCCTCTACCTCCGTAAGGTTCTTCCGTCCCTCGCTGCCAACCTGCGCTAACAATTCCCCAACGCTCATCTAAGATTATTCCCTCCTCCTATCGAGCTTACTTTGCTGCAATGGGATAGGCCCAATATATGCTACAGGCTGTATCCCTGTCAATCTGTTGCCTCAAACCAACCCGTAAAGTATAATTGCCCCACTACCCAAAACTCCAACTTCACGGCGAGAAGCCGGCAGCTTTGAAAGGAGCGCCTGTGTTCGACAATCTTGGCCTGGTCAGTATGCTGGAAGACCTCTCCGCTCTAGTGCGAAACCTCACGAATGAGGTCATTAGCGCCCGCGTGCGAACAAGAGCCCTCCTCGAAATTATAGAAGAAAAAGGCCTCATGGCTCCGGGAGAATTCGACACTCGGGCTGCTGCCGTCTGGGAGAGAGACTACGACGAACTCGCCGCCGAGCTTGCTGCCAGATCCGAGCAGCGTGTCGGTGTGGAGGACGACGAAGTAGATTAAACACAAAGACACGAAGAGACAAAGGTAAGGTATTGAGGGGAAACATAAAACAACTTAGGCGCTGTCAGACAATAACTTGAGCAAAAGGTCGATTTACTGTATAATAGTTGTATGGACAGGATGGAGTCAATCACAGCGAAGTTTGAGAAGTTGCGCCCCTAT
>JAUSEJ010000224.1 GCA_030650265.1 Dehalococcoidia bacterium
TTGGCTGCACGATTAGGGGTTTGTCGCTGGGCTCCGGTGGGGGGGCGCCATCAGGAGCGTCCAGCGCCCAGCCGCCCATCGCGGTTAGACTTAGACAGAGGGAACCGGTCGACTCCGCCGACATTCTTGCCAGCGAAACCAGGCCAATCCAGTGGAGAGGGAAGGCCAGCACATTTATCACAAAAGTGAGGATGGCTTTGTCGAGTTCGTTCTTATTCAGGAAGCCAATTCTCCTCATCTCGCCCAGGGTTGCCTGTCCCCCGAGAAGTTCCCGGTCGCTGCTAACAATTAGCTCGGCGAGAGACTGGACATAGTACCATTCGCCTACCTTACAATTGGCCGTGAGATGCTTTAGGATGCGCGTACGGGCATTAGGCCAACTGATGCGGGAGCTGAAGTAGTCCAGGCCAGGGGGCACCTCGAAGCGTGGCGAACCAAGCCAGACGTTGATGATCCGCTTCACCTGCTCGGCAATGCTGAGTTGGACCCACTGATCGATGCTGTCGCCGGGCACGATCTTCTCCCCGGTTCCCCTGACGAGGCCCAATCTATGGGCGCAGTCGAGGACAAAGGTGAACCGGGGGCTCTGAGGATTGGCGTCCTTCTCGCCGACCAACAGGGCAAGGAGCTTGGTCAGAGTTCTCTGGGGAATAGAGCTCGCCGTGGTCAATTCGATGCTGTTGCCGATTATGAAATTCATGAGGGTGTTCAGGTCCTCGACTAAGAGCAGATGGCTATCATCGATTTCGCCGGAGGGCTGCACGGGAGCCAATGTTGTTCGTTCCAGTGCTTTTTCGTCAGCCATTGCGGCGAGGATATCGCGGGGAATAAACAGGAACCGGCGGCCATCGATATAGGTTTCCTCCAACATCATAGCGCTGTTTAGATCCATGTAGGTCTGACGGAGTTCCTCCGCCTCGAACTCAGATTTGAGGTCGGCGACTGCTGCCTTGCCGCCCTTCTCCCGAATTCTACCCAGCACTTTCGTCGTTTGAGGGCTGTACCATTGGCTTGCGGTCCACGTGCCGGGGCCTTCGGTTATCGCCTCCATCAAACGTTGAATCAGATTCTGCTTGGAGAGGGAGTGCGGTCGGGGAATGTTCCAGCGGAGGGCCACCGATTGTAGTTCCCGCGCCTTGGTTGCGTCGAGAAAAGCCAGCACGGGGTAGTGAGAGTAGTCTCCCTGGTCCATGGCGTCGTTAACAGCCTCGATCTCGGGCACTAGCTCGGCAGGCAATGCCAGGGCTGGTTCTCCCCGTTCTGGCTGAGGGTACCTTGTGAGGCGTCGCAGAGGCGATAGGCTTTTCTGGAATTCCTGCCAGTCGTCAACGAGAATCAGGCCCGATCTAGCCAGGTTCTCGACACATTGTGAGGCGTCGTAGCCCTCAAGTCGAGCGTAGGTTTCCACCTCACTTAAGGTAAGCCAGTGGTCGAAGGAATCGGCGAGGTGAAACAGTATCTGCCTCTCGGCTTTGCCTAGCTCTTCCAACTTGCATCTTAGGTGCCAGCGATCCAGCATTTTCGTCAGAATCGTCCGTATGAGCAGGCGATTATCGCTTCCTGAGGCATCGATTCCCCAGGCATTCGCCAGTGAATGAAGTAGTTCGTTGTTTGCCCGGTTCAAAGTGCCTACTAGGCTCGCCATCGTCCCCTCACTTCTCTCCGAGGCTTCCACGTGTAAGATGACGCGCTCTTGCCAGTCCGAAACCAAACCTTAGGCTCTTGGTTAGACCGATCGCCCCAATCGCTATGCCGCAGATGGACAGGGCGATGCCGCTCGTCCAGAGCCCTGTTCGCAATGATTCCGGCTGGTAGGTAAACTCCACCCTGTGCTCCCCTTCCGGGACGGGCAGCGCTCTAAACATATAATTTGCTCTCAAAATTGGCGATGGCTTGCCGTCGATGGTAGCCTGCCAGCCGGGATAATAGGCGTCGGTCAGAACGAGAAGGCCGGGAGCCGCCAAATTGATATTAATCTTAACCAGTTCTGGCTGGTAGGATTGAATAGTTACCTCGTCAGTAGTCGATGGTGAGGGGGCAGCAGCCATCGAAGACATGGCCTGCTGGCTCATGGGTGGCACGGCCTCCAGAACCAACTTGTCTCGTCCGTTCCTGAGAGACGCGTCGAGTGCGGCATCGCCTTTGGCTACTTCGAATTGACGGACCAAATAGGCGCGAGGAAGCCAGTCCAAATTCTCGTAGATCTTTATGTCGCCGCTATGAACTAGCTTGAGGTGCTGGTTCAAGACGACGGACTCGCTGTTATACGTGCGGTCGTCAACGAGGCTGAGGCCACGCAGTTTGAGTTCGACGCCAGCCGTCATCAGAGACGTGAATGAGATCTCCTTTGGATACATTACCCCTTTCAGATCAATCTTGGTAATGTAGTTGTAAGCTTGCGGATTGCCCTTCCACAAGGAGGAGATCTTCGCCTGCTTGTGGTTGACATTGGCCGAGGGGCGATTATAGTCACCCTCGGCGGTATCGATTCCCGCTTGTAGCGTCGAGGTGAAAGTCTTGCCTGTGCTGTCGGTAATCACGACTGTGGCGACCGGGGTAGTGGTTGTCAATCTCTCGGACCCCGACAAATATGATATCAGTCCGATCGAAGTTGTGGCAAATGATGGCAGGTTCGTCAAGCGTTGCGGGCTTGCCTTGTTCACCGTCAATGTTGTTCCCACGTCGTAGTAAACGTTATCGACCCACGGATCGTAAGCCTTGTCGGCGATGATGTATTTGACGTTCAGCATACCGATGAAACGGGTATCCGGAATGCCATCAAGCTGTTCGCGTAGCAAGCCGTCGGCCTGCTCAAAGTTGCCCGCCTGTGACCGGGCAAGTGGGCTCGGTTCGCTGTTGATAATCAAGCGTTTGAAATCGGCGTAGTCTTTAAGTGGTAGGATGCCTCCATCGTAGCCGTCGATCGTGGGAATCTGGTACAAAAGGGGAAGGTTGGGTGTAAGAATCTCCTTGTACTTAGTTGCCACGATGTAATCTGCTATGCGCTCGGGAGGTAACTGGTCCCGCAGAATGCGCTTCAGGTCGGGCATGTCTCCCGGATCGAATGATCCGACGGAGACGCTGAGAATCCGGAAGACACTATTGTCGAGCTTGATCTGGAGAATGCTTGGTCTTAGAGAGGAAAAAGCCTGGGGAGGAACAGGATGATTGAGGTCCAGGTCGCTTTGCGCATAGAAAAGCTCCATGGCGACAAGGACCAACACACCAAGAGTTAGCTTGGCATCGGGGGCCCACAGTAGACCGATCAGAACAAGAGCCACACTCAGGCTGATAAGGGGAATCCAGATGGCGAGGATTTCCCCACGAGGAAACTTGAGCAGCGGGTTGGTTAGCCATACGAGGCCGAATACCAGTAGAAGACTTAGAACGATCCAGAATTGTCTGTTACGCACGGAACTTAGGAAATCCCGGGCCGACAGTCTATGCAAGGCTGGCCGTACAAGACAGTCCATGCCAATTCCCGCCAGCGTGGCCGCGGCAAAGGTGTAAACGAGAAGCCAGCGAGCGGGGACGCGGAAAAGACTCAGTCCAGGGACCAGTTTGAAAGCGATGCCATAAAGCGGATTGAAGCCACCGAGGGCGAAGAAGATGGCCACGATGCCCAGCGCTACTGAGAACAGGGTGTAAGGGTTTTTCTTTCGGACGGCGAAGGCCAGAATGGCCAGAGAGATGGGAATGAATCCCACATAGCCAACAAACTCGCTGAAAGGATTCTCAATGAAGCCCGGGAGTAAAGCGCGAAGAATCTCCCATGGCGGCAATGAGAATGACGTTGCGTCGCGCAAAGATAAACCGCCACCTCTAATCGACAGAGCCGACAGTTCGTAAGTTGGCAGGAGCTGAACGGCAGCCAATCCGACACCCAGGGCAACTACGGCGACAAAGATTCCCGTGATCAGACCGACCTCTGTAAGAGAGCGGGATAGCATTCGTCCCGTGACGAACAGGTGGGGCCTCAAGCCAATGACTGAGGTCGCGCCAAGATCAAAGGCCCTCCCGATCCCAAGGAGAAGCTGGAGCAGATAGAACAGACCCAATGTGAACAAAGTCAGGTAGGATTCCTGTGAATGTCCGGCGAAGAATTGGACACCTATGGCCAAAGCGGTGAGGCAGGTGCACAAGGTGCTCTTTCGACGACAAGCCAGGTCGAAGAGTAGAAGGATGGTAGGTATCCAGGCGGCGGCGTTCTGCTGATTGATGTGCCCGACCTGCTGCGAAAGGAAACCGCTAAACATGTAGACAATAGCGGCCAATAAGGCGCTGGGATGATCGAGACGAACGGAGATCTTGGCAAATGCGTACATACCGAGGCCCGCCAGGAAGACGTGAAACAGAATCGAAACGTTGACACCGTGTGGCGCATCAAGGCCGAGGAGATAGACGAATATGTTGACAGGGTAGAAGACCGCGGTCTGGATATTGGCAAGGAAAGGTACGCCGACGAACAGGTAGGGATTCCATAAGGGAATGTGCCCGCTCTGCAGGATCTCCGCTGCATATGCCCTGTAAGGATAGAAGAAGGTGAACAGGTCGTAATTAACTAGTATGAGATTGCCAAAGGCGATCCGGTTGTAGAAAGCGAGCGTGAGCGCAGCGAGGAGGAGAACGCAGAACAGCCAGGTGAAAGGCGATCTAATCGCATCTGCAAAGCCTTGAAGTCGTTTTTGCCGTCCGATTGTCTTTATTTCTCCGGGGACGTTCGATTCTTCCTGGGGTAGAGTGCTTTGCATCTTCAGTCAGAGAACCGGCATCTGATGAGCGTTGAGAGGACGGTAAAGCCATCTTTCCAACTGATCTTCTTGCCCGCGAAAAACGCCCGACCCTCATAGGAAATAGGCACCTCCTGAATCCGGTACCCCATCTTGAGGATCCTTGCTGTTATCTCGGGATCAAAGCCCCAGCGGGGAGATTTGAGTTGAATACGCCTCGCCACGTCGGCCGAGATTGTCTTGTAGCAAGTCTCCATGTCCGTTAGCGCCGTGCCGTAGAGCAGGTTTGCTGCGAGGGTGAGGAACTTGTTGCCAAGTGCGTGGCCAAGGGACATCGACTGGCGATGTCCGAGAAAGCGAGAGCCGTACACTACTTTCTGCTCACCCGCGATTATCGGCTCAACCAGTGCAGGGTAGTCCTGAGGATCGTACTCGAGGTCGGCGTCTTGAATAATAACTATGTCCCCGGAGAACTGCGCCAGGCCGGTTCTTACCGCCGCTCCCTTTCCCATATTGTGAGGGTGGAGAAGCACCGTCATGTTCGCATACATGCCCGCCTTGCTGGCGAGTATTTCGCGACTTCCGTCCGTGGAGAAGTCGTCCACACAGATGAGTTCTATCTCCAGATCGACGGCCTGCACGCGATCTATGATCGCGGCAAGCGTATCTTCTTCGTTGTATACCGGCATTACGACAGAAAGCTTGACTGCGTCTCTCTTTGTCAGCTTGGCTTCTGTCATCCCGTCACGGCCTGCATTCTGCCTCCATCGGGTCTAATCATCCGCTTCGTGAGCCAGTAGGATCGCTTCTGCGACTTCTCTCATAGTCTTGCGGGTATTCATCGACAGCTTCTGAATCTTGCGGAAGGCCTCAGTCTCCTTCAATCCCTGACCGTCCATTAAGACACCCTTTGCCCGTTCTACAAGTTTCCGGGTCTCGAGGGTCTCCTTCAGGTCGCCGACTTCCTTTTCGAGCGTCTTGAACTCCTTGAATCTGGCCAGAGCTACCTCAATGGCGGGGACCAGCTCGGATTCTCTGAAGGGTTTGACAATATAGCCTACGACTCCGGCCTCTTTGGCCCTTTCGATCAGTTCTTGTTGGCTAAAAGCCGTGAGCAGGAGAACAGGAGCGATTCTCTCCTCAGTCAGAATTCTAGCGGCGGCGATGCCATCAAGTCCAGGCATCTTGATGTCCATGATCACCAAGTCTGGCCGCAATTGCCTTGCCAAGTCGACCGCTGTCAAACCGTCACCGGCTTCGGCGACGACCTCATAGCCTTGAGCTGCCAGCATTTCCTTCATGTCCATGCGGATTATTGACTCGTCATCGGCGATGATCAGTTTTGTCGTTGCCAACCTGATTCCTCCTATAGTTTCTCGGTCACGCCTGCGGCTTTCTGGCGCTAGTGGTAAGCTTAGGAAAGGTTACGCGGGCGGTAACGCCATGGCCGTTGGCGAACTCGAACCGGCCCTTAAGGTCTTCTTTGACCAATGTGTTGACTATCTGCAAACCAAGGTGACCATTGTCGCTGCCGTGAAAGGAGCCCGGGAGGCCGATTCCGTCGTCGGTGATTTCGATGCTGATCTCATCTTCAGTTTCCAAGAGTCTCACGAAAATGGTGCCGGCCGACCTTCCCGAGTAGGCATGTTTCACGGCATTCTGCAGCAGTTCATTCACAATGAGAGCGCATGATGTCGCTTGCTGGGCAGGAAGGTATAGATTAGCCCCTTCGAGCTTCAGAGCGATGTTTTTGGACGGATCGATGATGGCGTGCGTCACCTCGTTCAGTATACTTTGGCAAACCTCGGTAATGTTAATCACGCTTTCCTGGTCGTGCGAAAGGAACTCATGGACCACAGCTATGCTGAGGATTCTGTTGATGCTGCTATCTAGCATTACCTCGACTTCGGGAATGGTAGATCGACGGGCCTGAAGTCGAAGTAGCGCCGCGATCGTTTGAAGGTTGTTCTTTACCCGATGGTGAATCTCCTGAATCATCGCGGACTTGATCTTCAGAGCCTGCTCTTTTCGTCTCTCGTCCGTAATATCGTTTATGACGAGGAAAGCGCCCCCGTATTGTGGGTTTGCTCCAAAGCGAGTGGAGAGCCAGGGCGTGCTTTCGTCGCCATCCAGGGGGATCACCTTTGTAATCCAGATCTGGTCGTTCCTCTCGGTCTCGCGTTCGGCGCAACGGCCACTTTCGAGAAACTCGCGCAAGTCGCCGCCCTCCCGGTCGATGCCTGGCAACTGGATTCCCAGCAGAGCACCGTAGTAGCCAACCCGGCGAAAGATTGCCACTGCTGTTCTGCTGACGTACTGTATCTGTCCCATGCCATCGATGGCCACTAGCCCATCGTGCTCTCTTATAGGAGTTAGAGTTCCTGCCCCTTCAAACCGGCCGTTGATGGCCATTACCAGGATCGCGGCCAGAGCTTCTCTCAGTACATGGCTCTTTCTCTTGAGACGGTCATGTTCTGCCAGATCGGCTTCGATGGTCAGGACTGCTACTATCCCCCCTTCCTGGCCCGCCAGGGGATGGGCTACCTGCGCTGTGCGGGCGCCGGTCGTAGGTAGGCAACGTGAGCCCCTGGTCGATCTGCCCCGCTTCAAGGCCTGAAAAACTAGCGGTTCGTTCTTCAAACCGACTTGTTTCCCCACCTGGGTGGAGGCATAGACCGGCGCTGTCGTGTGGGGGCTTGCATGGGCGATAACAATTGCTGTATTTGGCTGGGTGCCAGGTGCGTACAGCAGAAGGTCGGAGTGCAGCAGATCAGCAAGTATGGGTAAAGTCTCTTCCAAGTTGCGCAGATATTCTGCATCGCATCGGGAAAGGCTGCCTATTTCGTTGAGATACCTGTTCATAATGCACCGACGCACGGGGCGAGGTCTGTCTCGCCGTAGGTGGCCACAGCGCCAACCGCTGCCGACTCACTTCAAGCCTGGACCACGTTAGTTCAAACCCGGGCACGATAGATTGCCAGGGAAACAAGGCAAATCGGATTATAGCAAAGGTCCGACTGATTTACAAGAGCGTATCATTCGTGCCTGGCGTCACGGAGCATCAACTCGGCTACGGCCCGGCGCGGGTGAAGACCTTCGAAGAGTACGCAGTAAATCTGCTCGGTTAAGGGCATTTCCACGCCAAGGCCGCGGGCCATGTCTCTGGCTGCCACTGTCGTGGAGACGCCTTCCGCCACGCTGTGCATCGAGTCCAGTATTTCTTGTAGGTAGCGTCCTTTGGCAAGTTGCTCTCCGACGAAATGGTTGCGGCTCAAGGGACTGATACAGGTAACGATAAGGTCACCCATACCGGCCAGCCCGGCAAAGGTTAACGGATTGGCCCCGGCGGCAACGCCCAGACGGGCGATCTCGGTCAGGCCCCGGGTAATAAAAGCCGACTTTCCGTTGTCCCCGTAGCCCAGCCCGTCACTCATGCCGGCGCCAAGGGCGATGATGTTCTTGAGCGACCCACCTAACTCAATGCCCACGACATCGGCGTTCGTGTAAACCCGGAAGGTAGGAGTCATGATAAGACGCTGGGCTACGGCGGCAACGTCCAGATCTTTGCAGGCCACAGCAGTTGCGGCCGGCAGCTCCATTATTATCTCCCTGGCCAGATTTGGACCGGACAGAGCGCAAACGCGGCTACGGAGTGCTTGAGGAATCTCCTCGCCAATGACTTCGGTCATTCGCTTTAAGGTGCCCAGTTCCAGTCCTTTAGCCGCGCTTACTATCACCACATTCGGTTGGAGAAACGGGGCAGCGAGCCTGATATTCTGACGCATCGACTGAGATGGCACGGCCAAGATGACGAGAGCCGCCGGGCCGATAGCCTTCTCGATGTTGCACGTGACCGATAAACTCTCAGGAAAGTCCACGTTTGGGAGAAAAGCTTGATTGTGCCGGCCCTTGCTCAGGATCTCTGCTTCTTCGGAGGTTCTTGCCCACAAAGTTACATCAATACCGTTCCGGGCCATCATGATAGACAGGCACGTCCCCCAGCTTGTCGTGCCAACCACTGCTACCTTGGGCATTCTAGTTTCCTTTGGCCTCCAATTGCCCGCCCAGCTTGCGTTCTTTGCCGGAACGCAGGCGGATTATGTTGTCCCAGTGGGCGAAAATTACCAAAGGGCCGCCAATAAGGCTGTATGCAACGTATTCCACAGGCACGGTACCGAACCACGGGAGATCGAGGCGGAGCAAGAACAGAATCACTAAAGCGAGGGCCGTGCAGGCTATGCCGATGATTGAGGCGAGGGAAACGTATCTCGTGACGATGATAATCGCCGCGAAGATGAAGACACCGAGTATTGTCACGGGAAGGTACATGGCGAGAATAGAGCCCATTGAGATCGACACCCCCCTACCGCCAAAGAAACGGATGTATACCGACCAATTGTGGCCAATTACTGCCGCAACCGCGGCGAAGACCTCCGCCGTGGGCGAATTGAAGAAATAGCGGGCCAGAAGGACCACAGCCACGCCTTTGCCTGCGTCGCACAGGAATACCAGGGCGGAGGACCGGGTCCCCAGCGTGCGAAGGGTGTTGGTGGCGCCGGTCTTGCCGCTGCCATGCTTTCGAACGTCGATCCCCTGAGCTTTGCCGACGATGAAGCCCCAGGGGATAGCACCGATAAGGTAGCTTGCTATAACTAAGACGATGTAGTTTACGATCACCGTTTTTCTTCTTCCCCCGCTATTCGAGACTTCAGACCGACTCGGTCTCTGAGACCGGGTCGGTCCAGGCCGGGATCATTGTTTCCCTTTTTCCCTTGGTTTCAGGATCAGTTTGATCGGTGTGCCATCGAAGCCAAAAGCCTCACGCAGCTTGTTCTCCAGGTATCGCTGGTAGCTGAAGTGCAGCAGCTTCGGGTCGTTTACAAAGAAGACGAAGGTAGGGGGATTAACTTCGGCCTGCGTGGTGTAAAGCACCTTCAGGCGTCTGCCTCGAGCGGATGGTGGGCTGTGCCCCAACACTGCCTCTGTGACCGAAGTGTTCAGTTGGGCCGTTGGAATGCGCTTCTCCCTCTCATGCTTGACCTTCATAACCGCTGGCAGAATCTGGTCCACGCCCTGGCCGGTCTTAGCTGAAATGAACAGAATCGGCGCACTTGGTAGGAACTTAATATCTTCTCTAATGTGGCGGGTGTAATCGTCGTGGGTCTCACCGGAATCGGCGACGAGGTCCCACTTGTTGACGACGATCACCATGCCCTTGTATGCCTCGTAGGCATAACCTGCAATGTGGGCGTCCTGAGCGGTCATGGCCTCGGCAGCATCCAATATAAGGAGCACTACGTCGGCGCGCTCGATAGCTCTTAGGGACCTCATCACGCTGTACTTCTCGACGCCGCCCTCGATCTTGCCCCGTCGTCGAATTCCCGCGGTATCGATTAGGAGAACCCGTTCACCTTCCCAATCGAGAACCGTGTCAATAGCATCGCGGGTAGTCCCGGGGACCTCGCTGACGATAACTCTCTCCTCTCCGAGAAGACAGTTGAGAAGCATAGACTTGCCGACATTCGGTCTTCCGACGATCGCAATCTTCGCTGCCTTACCAATCTCCTCCTCTTCAAAGGCAGCCGGGAAATGTGAGACCAAAGTGTCCAGCAGGTCGCCCGTGCCCGTGCCATGAAAGGCGCTCAGCGTAATCGGCTCTCCCAGGCTCAAGGCAAAGAACTCCACCGCCTCGAGTCGGCGCTGCTCGTTGTCTACCTTGTTAACTCCCAGCAGCACCGGCTGGGTGGTGCGCCGGAGCAGATCCGTTATCTCCCGGTCTACCTCGGTCAATCCGTCGCGCGCATCAGTCAGGAAAACGATCACGTCTGCCTCTTCGATGGCTATCTCTACTTGCTCCCGAATCCTTTCTGCCCACTCGTCGGGTGAGCCAGGTTCCAATCCGCCGGTGTCAACCAGCGTAAACTCCTTGCCCATCCACTCGGCGTCGCCATAAAGCCTGTCACGGGTCGTTCCGGGAATATCCTCGACGATCGCTACTCTATGACCGACTATTCGATTGAAAAGAGTTGATTTCCCCACGTTGGGTCGGCCAACTATTGCTACGATAGGTTTTGCCATGTTCTTATGGTCCCCCAAAATCGGTTTGTCTGATTTGTACGTCAACCTGATCGGGAGTTACAGTCACCAGCCTTAACCCGCCAGGTACACTAACCTTGGGCGTCAGCTTGTGAGTTCCCGTAATGACACCGGTCAAATCGACGGACGCCGTGATCTCGGATACCTCGGTACTCTGCAGAAGGGGCACGGGCCCGGATACGACGATGTCAAGACTCCCGGAACTAGCCTGCATATCAGGCAGGAGACCGGTGAAACCGGGGTCTACGCTGTAGGACCTTCGCCCTTGCGTTGGCGCCACGGTGACCCTCACGGTGGCTTTCTGCGCACCGACGACCGATCCTCCTTGAGGCACGGTCAGCCCCACGGTTCTCACGATATCTGATTTGGCTCCACCAACGTCTACCGATTCGGTGAATATGAAGTTGATGGTCTGCAGAGATTCCAGATCGCCAACGATCGTGATCGTAGAAGGGGATACAGAAACAGCAGCCATCCAGTACCCGCTGGCGACGTTGCCGACGACCGACGGATTGATGGGGACGGTGACGTAATGCAGATCCTGCTGGATGGCTACTTCTGCAAGTGCCGTCTGCGGGTCTATCCTCACCCCTTCGACCGCTGTGCCCTGGGCATCGCGGGGCGTTAGCTGAGATGACTGGCTGATGCTGACCTTGGCTCCCTCTAGTTTGATATCAGCTTCCGCCGCCTCGACCTGGTTGACCAGGGCCTCCGGTCCTGTCACCTTAACTTTGGCCGGCGTCGCATTCGGCGTCTTGAAACTATAGCCAAAGGGCACGGATTCGAGCAAGTTTATTCTCACTGGCACGGTCTTCTCCGTTACCATATCCAATCGCACGGGCACCTTCGATGGTATGACCTCTAGTACTCTAACCTGCCTGTCCGCCGAGTCTACCCTGACCGAGACTTCCTGCATTCCCTGCGCCGAACGGGAGAGGTCAGCTACGGCTCTGAAGCTGCTTGGGCTCAGCCGATTCCACGAATCCATGGGAGCGCTGATCTTCACTTTGACCGAATCCAGCGGACGAAACAGGCCCAGTCCGGGCGGTAAATTGACCGCTTCAACCGATATGTCGTTGGGAAGAACGTCAACCTTCGGTGGGTTCTGGTCGTTTGTTACTACTGTCCAGAGCGTCGCCGAAAGTAAAAGGGCGACCAATGCCAGACGCCAGTTGTCGCCAAGCGAGCCAATTGCTCCTCCCGCAATGGAGACAGTCAACGAAAGTATGCTGTTTAGCTCTCTTCTAACTTTACCGGTCATCGCGTCGGCGGCCCTTTTCCCGCTAATTGTTCAATCCTTGCCTTACCTTCTCCCGCCAGCGGCCAGTCAGCGTAGGCTCGGCGGACAGGCGAAACAGATCGGCAAGAAGGCGCCGGAGCATAGCCTCATCCATGTTCCGCACCATCCGACCGTTGTTGCAAATCGAGATAATCCCTGTTTCCTCAGAGACTACGACAGACACAGCATCTGTGCGCTCGGTAATTCCCATAGCGGCCCGGTGACGGGTGCCGAGAGGATGGACCGAGGTAATGTTATCCGAGAGGGGCAGGACGCAACTCGAGGAGGCAACCCGGCATTCGCGCAGGATTACAGCTCCGTCGTGTAAGGGAGAGTTAGGATAGAACACGGACATAAGTAACTCGACCGATGGTGACGCATCTAGTTGCACACCGGAATCGGCGTATTCCTGCAAGCCAGTTTCTCTCTCTAGCACCATCAGCGCACCAAACCGCCGCTCGGAAAGTAAACGGGCGGCGCTACTAACGGTGTCGATCACCTGCTCGATTGGTGTCCTCGTGGCTCCCGCGGAAAAGCTCGTCCTGCCAATCCGCTCCAGCGCTTTCCTAAGTTCCGGTTGGAATAGGACGGGTATGACTATCAGCAAAGCGGAGAGCGAGTTCTTGAGGAGCCAGTTCAACATTGTCAACTGGAACACGTAGCCCAGAATCAAGGCGACGACGAACAAGGTTGTTATACCCCGCAGGAGCGACATGGCAGTCGTTCCCTTAAGGAGGAGCAGAAGCCAGTAGAAAATAAAGGCAATGATGAGGATGTCCAGAATGCTCCAGACACCCAGCCGCTCAATGGTCAATATGGCAAACTGAATGTAGTCTGTCACTTCTCCTTATCCTGAGCGCCCAAATTGCCCTCCATTAATTGCAGCCGCGCCCGCGCCGGGGCGTTGTCCGGTTCAAGCTGAACAACCCGTTTGAGGGTCTTAATTGCGTCAACAGTCTTGCCTTGCTTTATCTGCAGTTCGGCCAAGGCCCGATATTCGGCCGCAGCCGCCCCTGCCATGCCGTCAGCGGCGCAGGCGTCACCCAATCTGAGGTAAGGCAGCGCCAATTCTGGCGCCAATTCCTTTATTACCCGGTAAAGATCGAAAGCCTTCCGGCGATTTCCCTTCGCTGAAAGAACGCCTGCGAGCCGGTCAAACGCGCTAATCGCACCGCCCGGATTGCCCTGCCGGAAGTGAGCTTCGGCCAGCTTCATGTATGTGGTGTCGTCGACCAGCCCTCTTTGCTCCATAGCTTCCAGCAAGCAGATGGCATCCGGCCAGTTTTGGTCGCCCATGAGGCGATCGGCCACAGTCAGGCAGAATGAATGATCGACAATCCCGTTTTCTTCGATCGCGCGCCTGGCCTCTCCTGATCGGTACATTTGCAGAAGCGCCCCGGCCAATCGGCGTACTGGCCCGGCATCGTCAGCATCAAGCCCGACGATCTTCTTATATACTTCAATGGCCCCCTCAGGATCGTCCCGCGCCATGAAGAGGCTAGCAATGGCACTGTATTCCTCGATGGCATCGTCGATGCGACCACTTGCCGCGTAAATCTCGCCAATCCTCACGTGAATGGGAACATAGGTAGGAAGCCAGCCAATGGCCTCGTAGCACTCGTCCAAGGCAGCCGTATACAGGCCAAGATTCATAAATCTCTGGCTCGATTCGAGGGCCGCATCGAGCTTAGTCTTCAAGTAGGCAGACGGCTCAACTACCGTTGTCGATCCGGAGGTGGCACTTGTCCCCGCCATCGAAGACGGGTTTCTCTTGTCTGAGTGCATTATCGCCCTTAGCTCCCCAAAATCAAGGCCAACACCGCTTTCTGCGCGTGAAGGCGATTCTCGGCCTGATCGAAGATCACCGCCTGGAAGGCCTCGAAAGTTTCGGCCGTGATCTCCTCCCCTTTGTGGGCTGGCAAGTCATGGAGCACGAGCGCGTCCGTCTTCGCCAGAGATACCAGCTCCCGATTTACCTGATACCCGACAAAGGCCTTCTGGCGCCGGTCGGTCTCCTCCTCCTGCCCCATGCTCGTCCAAACATCGGTGTAAAGGATATCCGCGTCCTTAGCGGCCAGTCGTACATCGTCGGTCAGTAGGAGTTTGGCTCCGCTGTTCTCGGCCAGCTTCCTCGCCGTTGCCACCGAGTTGGCGTCGATTTCGAAGCCAGCCGGTGAGGCGATGCGGAACTGCATGCCTGTGATAGCGGCCCCGAGCATCAGGCTAGTGGACACGTTGTTGCCATCGCCGATAAAGGCCAGAACCAGACCGGCGAGGTTGCCCTTCTTCTCGTAAATCGTCAGAAGATCGGCAAGGATCTGGCATGGGTGCTCCTCATCAGATAGGGCATTAATCACCGGCACAGTGGCGTAACGGGCCAGACTATCGATATCTTGCTGGCGGAACGTGCGGGCGACAATGCAATCGACGTAGCGGCTCAGAACGCGGGCCACGTCAGCCGGAGATTCCCTCTCGCCCAGGCCAACCTCCGGCGGGGAGAGATAAATAGCGTGACCGCCGAGTTCGGTCATTGCCACCTCAAAGCTGACCCTCGTTCGCAGCGAAGGCTTCTGAAAAACCATCGCCAGCTTCTTGCCGGCGAGCAGCGTGCCCACCCTCTGCCTCTTGAGGGCCATCGCCGTATCGAGTATTCGATAGATCTCTTCAGCCGACACATCCGTGATCCGCAGTAGGTCGCGCCCTTTCAATAGCAGTTCCTCTCTCATAGCTTCATAATTCAACATTCATGATTCATAATTCAGCATTCAGCCAACCGGGTTTTGGAGAACGCCGATGCCCTCGATCTCGACCTCTATGACATCGCCAACGCGGACGGGGCCGATCCCCTCTGGTGTGCCGGTCAGGATGACATCGCCGGGGTGCAAGGTCATTACCTGGGAGATGAAGCTGACAAGTTTCTCTACCTTGTGGACCATGAGTCCTGTCCTGCTCTTCTGCCTGACCTGGCCGTTCACCCGGCACTCGATGGCGAGGTTGCTCGCGTCAATGCCGGTGACAATGTATGGGCCGAGGGGGCAAAAAGTGTCGAAGGACTTGGCGCGCGTCCATTGGCCCTCTTTGCGCTGCACGTCCCGGGCCGTAACGTCGTTGCCGCAGGTATAGCCGAGAATGTATTCGCCAGCTTCTTCCTCGGCGACGTTCTTGGCCAACTTCCCGATGATGATGGCTAATTCAGCCTCGTGATCCACTCGCCGCGACATCTTCGGGTAGGCAATCGGCGATAGTGGCCCGATCACGCTGCTGGCCGGCTTCAGGAAGATTATAGGCTCTTCGGGGACTGGCTGGTCGGGGCGGGCTTCCTGCACGTGCGCAGCGTAGTTCAGTCCGACCGCGACGACCTTGCCCGGAACGACCGGCGCGAGAATGCGGGCTTCGCCCAGGCCACATACCCGCTCGCCAACGGAAAACTCGCCAAACAGGTCGCCAACCACAGCGAGGAGAGCGTCCCCCGCCACAATACCAAGGCTGGTCGTGCCTTCCCATTCAAAACGGGCGATCTTCATTCTTGACCTCTCCATTGCGGGTTATGGTCGTATTATACTCGACTAGCAGGGGCACATCAAATAATTTCGCCGCAGCCTCGACAATTCCGCGCCACAAACTCGTCGGATTTCCTGCAACGAATATGTCAAATGTCTTGACATTTCCCGGATAGATGCTAGTCCGGATTGCTGTCCCCTGTTACCTCCCCGACGACGTAGGCACGCGCCCCCTGGTAGCGTATCATTCTCGAGACGAC
>JAUSEJ010000243.1 GCA_030650265.1 Dehalococcoidia bacterium
GTGGGGTCGGACGCCGACCTCGTCATGATCGACCTCGACAAAGAGGCCGAAGTCAGCATCGACCGACTCCACACGATTTCCGATTTCACCCCCTTCGAAGGCTGGCGGCTCAAAGGCTGGCCGGTCCTGACCATTCTCCGGGGCAGGATCGTCGCCGAGAACGGCGAAGTGGTCGGCCCCAAAGGCTACGGCCGTTTCATTCCGTCGTTGGTCCCTATAAACGCCTGACCGCATGATCCATACTTGGTGGCTTTCAGGGGTGTGATGTGTTAGGATAGTAGTAAGCAGACAACATATTCGGAGTGGAAATAAATGGATAAGCTGCCAAAACGTCAAGAGATACCCAAAGAACAAACCTGGGACTTAGAAAGCATTTACGCCAGCGATCAGGATTGGGAGAATGATTTCAAGAAGGTTGAGTCGGACATTCCAGGGCTGGAAGCCTGCCAGGGCAACCTGGGCAGTTCCGCCCGGACTTTGCTCCAATGCCTTCAGGACCGTGACAAGCTACTGATCGTGCTGGACCAGGTTCTCACCTACGCCCATATGCGGCGCGATGAGGACAACACCAATTCCATTTATCAGGCGCTGGCCGACCGGTCCCTAACGTTGGCCACCAGGGCAGCGAGCGCCATCGCCTTCTTTACGCCGGAGATTCTCACCATTCCCGAGGACAGGCTGAAGACCTTCTTTGACGGGGAGCCGGGACTTCAGATCTACGGGCACCACGTCGAAGAGATGCGACGGCAGAAAGAACACGTTCGCTCGGCCGAGGTCGAGGCGCTTCTGGCTCAGGTCGGCGAAGTTGCTCACGCTCCGGCTACTATCTTCCGGATGCTCACCAACGCCGATTTCAAGTTCCCTTCGATTAAGGATGTAGAGGGTCACGAGGTAGAGCTCACCCACGAGCGATACATTCAGTTCCTCGAAAGCCAGGACCGCCGGGTGCGCAAGGATGCCTTCGCGGCCATGTATGGGACGTTCGGCAAATATCGGAATACCATCGCCTCATCCCTCGGAGGCAGCATCAAGGGCGAAGTGTTCTACTCCCGGGCTCGCAACTACGCTTCATCTCTTGAATCTGCCTTGAAGCCAAACAATATTCCCTTGGACGTCTACCGTAATCTGGTCTCCACGGTCAACGACAACCTCTCCAGCCTTCACCGTTACATGCGCCTGCGAAAACAAATAATGGGACTGGATGAGTTGCACATGTACGATCTCTATGTGCCGATGGTGCCGGACGTGCAAAAGAAGGTGTCGTTTGCGTCGGCGGTTGATACGGTCGTCGAAGGGCTGGTTCCTCTTGGCGAGGATTACCTGTCCATCTTGCGGGGTGGTATTCGCTCTCGCTGGATCGACGTCTGCGAAAACGAGGGCAAGACAAGCGGCGCCTACAGCGGTGGATGCTTCACAACCAATCCGTTCATTCTGCTCAACTTCCAGGGCAGTCTTCAAAGTGTATTTACCATCGCTCACGAACTCGGCCATTCCCTGCACTCCCACTACAGCCGGAAGACCCAGCCTGTCGTATACGCCGACTATACGATTTTCGTGGCCGAGGTTGCCTCGACCCTGAACGAGGCTCTGCTCAACAGCCATCTGATCAAGGGAGCCGAAGACAATACGCTGCGGAAGTACCTTATTAACCACTATCTCGAGTCATTCCGCACCACCTTCTTCCGTCAGACCATGTTCGCCGAGTTCGAGCTTCAGGCCCACGATAAGGCTGAGGCCGGCGTGGCGCTCACACCGGACTTACTTTGCAGCCTCTATAAGGAACTGAACGACAAATACTATGGACCGGGCACTGTGGTTGACGAAGAGATCGCCCTCGAGTGGATGCGCATTCCTCACTTCTATCGCGGATTCTACGTCTACCAGTATGCCACCGGTATGTCGGCGGCCATAGCGCTGGCAGAGGGAATCCTGAATGAAGGAGCGCCGGCGGTTTCACGCTACCTCGAGTTTCTCAAAAGCGGCGACTCCGATTACTCCATCAATCTTTTGCGCCGGGCCGGCGTCGATATGGCGACTCCCGCGCCTGTCCAGAGCGCGATAAACGTCTTCAACGGCCTCCTCGATCAGATGGAAAGCCCGGATCAAGACAATCGATTGGTTTCAAGACGTCCAACAACACCGACATACTCGCCGGAGGTAAAACCAAATGCCTAATTCTCCTGCCTCGGGTCAACAGAAGTATTGGCCGTTAAAGAAGTACCGCGAAGTCTACGACCGGTCTTTGGCAGACCCGGAACGTTTCTGGGAGGAAGAAGCCCGGAAGCTGGATTGGTTTCGCACCTGGGATAAGATATTGGATTGGGACCCTCCCTTTGCCAAATGGTTTGTCGGAGGCAAGCTAAATGCTAGCTTCAACTGTGTCGACCGCCATGCCAAGAACTGGCGCAAGAGCAAGGTCGCCATTTACTGGGAGGGCGAGCCGGGTGACACCCGCGTTCTCAGTTATTCCACGCTTTATCGCGAGGTCAATCGCTTCGCTTCCATCTTAAAGAAACTGGGGGTTGGTCGGGGTGATAAAGTGGCTCTCTACCTTCCCGGGATCCCCGAACTCCCCATTTTCATGCTTGCTTGCGGTCGCATCGGCGCCGTTCATTCGGTTATATTCTCCGGCTTCAGTGCTACCGCCCTGGCCGATAGAGTGAACGACCTGCAGGCCAAAGTTATTATCACGGCTGACGGCGGCTATCGGCGTGGCAAGGTTATCCCCCTCAAGAGCATCGTGGACGAGGCCCTGGAGTCGATTACCTCTGTCCAAAAGGCGATTGTCGTGAAGCGAACCGGCACGGACGTAAACATGAAGCCCGGGCGAGACCTCTGGCTTCACGATCTGCTCCCCGACGCTGCGACCTACGTGGAACCGGAGCATATGGACTCTAACGATCCCCTCTACGTGCTCTACACATCCGGAACAACGGGGAAGCCCAAAGGCGTAGTGCATGGCACGGGAGGCTATTTGACCTGGAACCACTCGGTCTACAAGTGGGTATTTGACATTAAGGAGGAGTCCGTCTACTGGTGCACAGCCGATGTCGGCTGGGTGACCGGGCATAGCTCCATCGTCTACGCCCCTCTGGCCCACGGCGCCGCCATCGTTCTCTACGAGGGATCTCCCGACTATCCGACGCTCGGACGCTGGTGGGATATCATTGAGAAATACGGGGTTACCGTGCTCTACACATCGCCGACCGCCATACGCATGTTTATGCAGCATGGTGAGAGCTGGCTCCAGAAACACGACCTGAGCAGCCTCCAGTTGTTGGGCAGTGTTGGCGAAACCATCAATCCCGAAGCCTGGCTCTGGTACTACAAAAACATTGGCAAAGAGCGTTGCCCGATCGTCGACACCTGGTGGCAGACCGAGACGGGCGGCATTATGGTGTCGGCCACGCCGGGAATCGAGCTAACACCCCTCAAACCCGGGTCGGCCGGTCTGCCCGTTCCCGGAGTCGATATCGCCGTGGTCAACGAAAAGGGCAAGCCGGTCAAGGCAGGTGAAAGAGGCTTTGTCATTATTCGCAAACCGTGGCCGGGCATGTTGGTGAACTTGTACGGCGATCCGGAGAGGTTCAAGCAGGCCTATTGGCAGAGGTTCCCGGGCAATTACTACACCGGTGACTATGCCATCCGCGACAAAGATGGCTATTTCTGGTTTCTCGGTAGGGCGGACGAAGTCTTGAAAATATCCGGACACCGCATTGGCACGCTGGAACTGGAAAGCGCGGCGATAACGTATCCGCCCGTGGCCGAGGCAGCGGCGGCTGGCAAACCCGATCCGATCAAAGGCGACGCCATTGTCATCTTCGCCATTTTGAAAGATGGGTTCGAGCCGTCAAACGAGATCAAGATCGGTATTAGGGACGCTATTCGCCGGGAAGTCGGACCGGTCGCCTCTCCTGACGAGGTCTACATCGTCACGAAGCTGCCCAAGACTCGCAGCGGCAAAATCATGCGCCGGGTTCTCCGGGCGGTGGCCTCGGGCCTGGCGATCGGCGATGTCACCACACTCGAAGACGAGGGAGCCATCGACGAAGTTAACCGGGCCTACGATGAACTAAAGAAGGAACTATGATTGACAGAACTCCCTCTGTGCCTCCGGTCCAGGGCGGCAGGGGCGAATCCTTCACTGGATGGATTCGCCCCCAGAACCAACAATAGGAACAGAGTTGTGTTTTTCGAGATGAGTAACTATAATAGGCAACAATCGCTTGAGGAAGGAGCGCTATAAAGTGGCACCATTTGCCTATTTCCAGAAGAATTTCGTTCCCCTAGCCGAGGCCAAGATAGGCGTGATGACCCATGCCTTCAACTACGGGACGGGCGCCTTTGAAGGTATCCGCGGCAACTGGAACGAAGAGGAGAATATACTCTACATCTTTCGAACCAAAGAGCACTTCGAAAGGCTATGCAGAAGCTGTCGCATTCTGAAGATCGATCTCCCATACACCGTCGACGAACTGGTGAAGCTCACTGTCAACCTGTTGACCATGAACAGCTACCAGGAAGACGTCTACATCCGGCCTCTTG
>JAUSEJ010000255.1 GCA_030650265.1 Dehalococcoidia bacterium
GTACTGGATGCGTTGGGGCAGATCGATGTCGGCAAGGCGCAGCCCTTCGCCTATGCTCACCAGCAGTATTGGAGCTTGGGCGAGCACCTCGAAACGCACGGCTTTTCGGTGCGGAAGATTCAGGTATAGGGCTGGCATGAGCGAATGGGGGTCGGGGGTCGGGGGTCAGGGGTCAGGAGACGCGGGCAGGGCCCTCATCATTACGGCCAAGTACCCTTATCCGGGCGCTGTCAAGACAAGGCTGGCGAGCAGACTTGGTTTTGGCCTGGCTGCCGGGTTGTATCGGGCCTTTCTGCGTGATTTGGACGCGGCCTTCCCCGGGGCATTTTGGGCTTACGCGCCGGCGGAATCTCCCTTTCCCGATCTTCTTGGCGCCGGACGCCGCTACCTCGTACAGGAAGGCGCCGATCTGGGCGAGAGGATGGCAAACCTGTTTTGCCGGCTCTTCGGTCAGGGATTCGGGAGGGTCGTTCTAGTGGGGTCTGACATACCCCACCTCTCGCCAGCGCTGGTGGAGAAGGCTTTCGAGGCGTTGGCAAGATACGACGTGGTTCTCGGTCCGGCAATGGACGGCGGCTACTACCTCCTCGGGATGCGGGCGAGTCACGACCTCTTCTCAGGCATTGAATGGAGTACTCCTCGCGTTCTCACTCAGACCCTCGCAAAAGTCGCGGAACAGGGCATTAGCTTCTCTCTCCTTCCCCAGTCGTTCGACATTGACGAGCCTGAAGACCTTGACAAGCTGATGGCTCTTGTGGATGCAGAGTTGTACGGCTTGCTTACCCATACGTCCGCAATCTTAAGCCGTGTTCGCCACGCCGATGCCACTTTGGGGCAAAGTAAGCTGGGCTGGTATTATAACCTGACTACGACACAGGTAGATAAAGAGGAAAAGCAGTGTCTCAGAATTGTCCGTCTTGACGATCTGAGTCGCCCGCTCAGGCATCACATGACGATAGTGGCCGGAGTGGCCAGCGTGCTAGTAGCACGGCTACGAGAGGACCTGGGCATTCCTCTTTCCAACGTGGCCGTGATCGCCGCCAAATACCACGATGCCTACCGGAGCGGTGACAATGGCCAGCGTCTGAGGCCTTATGGCGTCGGGACCAGGGAGCCCTTCTTCCCCCACGATGGGCACGAGGTGCGCCTGGCCTTTGCCCTCCGGCAAGTAGAGGCCAGGACCGTCGCCAGAATCGTCCGCCGTCACAACGTTCTCCGGCCCCTTTTTCCCGAGACGAGGACCATCGACGACAACGTTCTCCTCATCGCCGATTCGATGGTAGAAGGAGGAGAGGTCGTCCCCGTCGCCGTGCGCCGGGAAGCCGTGATCGCCAGGCATGCAGGTACTTACCCGCAAGGCGACCGGGTCTACCGAGCCGCTTATGACGTCGTCGAGCGGACCCTGGGCCTATATATCGACGCCGGCCTGGATCGGAGGCTCTTGACCAGCGCCCTCGGCCTTCTCCCGCGGTGATCAATTAGCCCCAATTGCTGGGGCCACGGATCCTGGTCGCTCCTAACGATCCCATATGGTATAATCTGCCAACCGGCTTCCTGTACCTTGAACAAGCAGGCATTCAGAGGAAAATTGCCATTATTACCCTGTCATGCAAGTAAGACTCTCTCGCCACTCGAAAAGAAAAGCGAATCTCTATGCAATTCCAGAAGCAGTGATCCTTGAAATGCTTGGACAGATAGGACTGCCGCAGGGCCATCATGAGATAATTCAGACTGTCGAAGGCTTCATCTACCCTCTGAAAATCATCGTTGCCGTAGAAGATGATATAATGACAGTAATTACGAACTACCCCTTGAAGAAAGGTCTAAGATCATGAGGATATACTACGACCACCAAGTGGACGCTCTGTATCTCAAGTTGGGGGAGGAGCCTCCAGATGGTGTTGTGGAAATCGCCGAAGGTATAAGCATAGACACTACTTCTGAAAACAGAATAGTTGGAATAGAAATCCTGCATGCTTCGAAAAGGATTGATTTGAAAACAGTTCTTTCTTACACACTCGAACTCGACAGGGAGCTAATTCCAGAGAGCGCTTGACATCACCTCCCTCAAAGCAGAGTCAATATGACGAAATCGTCTCTATCTGAGGTCAATAATCATGGCCGAAAAAGGCGAGGGCCAATTGTCCTGGTTGCCATGATTCTGGTCCTCTTGGTCATCGTCTGGGCCTCTCCTGCCGAAGAAACACTCGGTGACTTGGTCAAGATCGTCTACGTTCATGGCGCCCTGATTCGGGCGGCAGAGCTAGTTTTTGTGGCTAGCGGCATGGCGGGGGCTCTCTACTTGTTGAAGAAGACCACTCTGGCTGTCCGCTGGTCGTGGGCATTGCAGAGGTCGGCATTCATTTGCCTGCTCCTGTCATTCATTGCCAGCCTCTACGCTATGATTTTGAGTTGGGGCGGCATCAATTGGACCGAGCCCCGTTTTCTCGCCGTCGGACGTATTCTGGCTGCATCGGCCATTGCCCTTACTCTCAACTACCTACTGCCAAGAGCCAAAATCATGGCATGGACAAGCATGTTCATGGTTGCTGTCGTTTTGTTCGAAATCGCCACCGCCGGTCTGGTCCTTCATCCCGACAACCCGATCGGGACTTCTCCCTCCATGGCGACCAAGGTTTATTATTATGGAATCCTGCTCTGCATCGTGGCCATCGCCGTAGAGAGTGCACATCTGCTATTGCCCACCAAATCGCATCATGTTGAGCCGGATGCATGAGGTGATTTCATGTGTTGCTGCTATGTTTTACGACTAGAACCGCACGTAGATCGGGCTTTCACCAAGCTGCAAGGTAGTGGCAAGGCCACCGGGGGCGAGGGGCACTACCTGGCCAAACTTGTCTCTGGCGGAAGACGCCTCGCCTGGCACGGTGATCGTCATCTGGCCGCCTGTAGTCCAGATTACCCAAAGCCAGCGTCCGCCGACGTTGAAGGCGTATCCCTCGATACCGCTGCTAACGCCTACGTCGCCGGGTGACAGTGTCAAAACAGCAATTGCGTTGCCTAGTTCTGCGGACACCTCCTGGTAGGCATAGTAGGCTGGCTTTGGCTGCATGCGATCATCCAACAAGCCGTAGGGATAGTCAGTCTGATGACTATCGAACAAATCGAACCAAAGAACCCCGTAAACGTTTACCGCAATGCTTCTGGCCAAGACCTTGGGTACATACTGCGCCTGCAACTCCGGCTGGTCGGGAGAATCCTTGGGCGTGGTGGTCCAGCTCGCCTCGGATACCATGACCGGTTTATTCACTCCATAATTGGCCATGATTTGCCGTACAGACTCGACCTTGCCGATGATGTCGATGCCGTAAGACGACCACCACCACCAGAAGCTCGAATAGTAGTGCACGTTCATGACATCGAAGTAGTCTCCTCCCCCGGCTGCCAGAACCTGGTCGAGGAAGTCTATGTTGAACGCACCGCTATGCTCGTGTGCGAGCCCACTGAACAGAACCTGAGACGCATGGTCCGCTTGCTTTATTGCAGGGTATGCGACCTGCAGCATAGAAGCATACTGGTTCGGATAGTCTCCCCAACAGCCACCCAACCACTTGCCAACTTGTGCGTCCCGGTTGTCAGCCTCGTTGTATAGCTCCCAGTTCTTTACGTTGTAGGGTGGTTGGCTGTAGCGGGCCACAAGGGCCCGAAGGAACCGGGCAAAGGCAGCAGGGCCG
>JAUSEJ010000259.1 GCA_030650265.1 Dehalococcoidia bacterium
CTGGTCGAAGTTCTTGCCCTGGCTGGCGTACTTCTCCATCTTCTTATGGATGCTATAGATATGCTTCGGCCTGCCAGAAATGTCGGCGGTTATCCCGGCCGTGTTTAGCTCACCCTGCAACACGGTTACGACTTTCTCGATGTATGATTCCCGTGAGGTTCGGCGACTGGCGAGCAGTTTAGCGATCTCCTTGTATCGCTCGGGGTCGAGATAGTGGAAGGAAAGATCCTCTAGTTCCCATTTTAGTTGCCATATGCCCAATCGAGATGCCAATGGAGCGAATATCTCCATTGTCTCTTCTGCAGTGGTCCTGCGCTTAGCGTCAGGCATGAAGGAGAGGGTTCTCATATTGTGGAGGCGGTCAGCTAGTTTGATCAGCACCACCCGAATATCTTCGGCCATGGCGATGAACATCTTGCGGAGGTTCTCGGCCTGCGAGTCCATCTCGTCGGTTCGCTTCGGTTTGGCGGCGCTGCCACGTTCATGCCAGGCCAAACGGCTTAGCTTGGTCACGCCGTCCACGAGGACGCCGACGCCATGGCCGAAGCGCTCCTCGATGACCTTGAGCGGGATGCCACAATCTTCTGGCACGTCGTGGAGGAGGGCAGCCTGGACCGCTTCGGCGTCCAGGCGCAGGTCGGCCACAGTCATGGCGGTCTGAACAGGGTGTTCTACGAATGGCCCGCCGGATCGCCTGGTCTGCAGCCCGTGCGCCTCGGCGGCGAATTCATAAGCCTTCTTGATCGCCTCGACTCCGTCTGGCGTCAAGTATTCGCTTACTTTGACGAGCAGTTCTTCCAACGGCATTTTGCTGGTCCCAACCTATCTCGCCTGGAACGGCCCGCGATTTCAGAAGACGACGGAAAATAACATCTTCCAGTATAACTCAAATGTGGGCAAGAAGGCAATTGGCAAGCGCAGGATCAGATGGCTACGGCTTCTTGGCCCTTTGGGCGGCGAGCCATTTCTGCTTTTGGGCAATGCGGACGGACTGATCAGTGGTAGGATAACCGTCGAGGAACTCGGATTTGAAGCAAGAGAAAGTGCCGTCGACTATGGCCTGGCGGATGCGTAACATTAGACGCTGGAGAAAGCGGAGGTTGTGTATGGTCGCCAAACGGTGGCCAAGCAGTTCCTCAGCTTTAAACAGATGGTGCAGGTAGGCGGCGCTAAAGCGCTTGCAGGTGTAGCAGTCGCAACCGGCCTCTACTGGCTCGTCTAGCAGCTTGAAGCCGGCGTTCCGGATATTCTTCCTCCCAGAGCTGGTGAAGAGGGCGCCGTTCCTGG
>JAUSEJ010000867.1 GCA_030650265.1 Dehalococcoidia bacterium
CAAGGGTACCCAAGGCGCGTCGTTAACGATTAACTGCTCTGCCTGTTGGTACATCTTCATGCGGTTGGCGACGTTTGGTTCAACCCGCGCCTTTTCCAGAATAGCGTCCACCTCGGGATTGGCATAGTCGGAGTTATTGTCACGGCTTGCGCTGTGGAAGAGAATATCGAGGAAGTCCTGCGGATCAGGATAGTCGGCGATCCAACCGACCTCGAACATCTGGAACTTGTGCTTCTCCAAATCATTCAGATAAGTGGCCCACTCCACCTGCTCGATGCGAACCTCCACACCGAGGTTCTGCTTCCACATCTCGACGATGGCTGTGGTGGTTCGGGGAGGGTTCGTGCCCTGACCTTCAATTGACAGGACAATCGGCGGCAAGTTTGCCACAGTCTTGTATTTGGACTGGGCAATGAGACTCTTGGCCTTCTCTGAATCAAACCCGAGGCCCTTGAGGTTGGCATTGTATCCTGGCATGCCTGGCGGCAGTATTCCGTCGGCTTTTGTCTGCATGCCCTTCAAGACCACTTCGACGATCTTGTCTTTGTCGATGGCATGATTGAAAGCCTGTCTGACTTTCGGGTCATCGAAGGGAGCCTTCTTAGCATTGAAGCCGATGTAGAAGACATCGAGTGATGCCCCGGTCACCAACTCCTTGTTTAGCGGATTGGAAGGATCTGTGATCCGCTCGATGTCGTTGAGGCCGACTCCGGAAATATCGATCTCGCCATTCTCATACATGGTCATGGAGGAACCACCGCTAAGTTGGAAATCCACTCGCTCCAGTTTCGGCAGTCCCTTGTAGAAGTCGGCATTTCTCTCGAGGACGATTCTCTCCCCCTTCTTCCACAGGCTCAGCTTGTAGGGGCCGGTCCCGTTGGGGGTATCGGTCCAATTGCGTTTCTTCACGTTGGCTTCGTCGACGACGAAAGCTGTCGGGTAGGTTAACTTGGCGAGAAAATAGGCCTTAGGAGCATCAATGGTGATCTCCAAGGTCCGATCGTCTATGACTTTTATGCCCCTGATTTGCTTGGCTTCGCCCTTCAAGACGTCCCTGGCGCCCACGATGTCGCCCAAATAGGTATCGGCTACAACAGACTCCGTTTTCGGGTCGACGGCTCTCTCCATCGAGAACTTGAAGTCCTGAGCCCTCACTTCTTTGCCATCGTGGAATTTGACGCCCGGGCGCAGGTAGAATGTGAATGTCTTGCCATCCTTGCTGATGTCCCATCTCTCGGCGATATCTGCTTCGACTTCGAGTTTCCGATTCAGGGTAACCAGTCCGCTGAATATCTCCACAATATAGTTGGACGAAGTAGAATCCTGGGCGAGAGCCGGGTCTAAGGTTGGCGGATCGGACCCTGGTATGACCAGTGTCCCCTGACGGGGTATGTTTCCATCGCCGCCAGTCTTTGTCGATGACTTGAAGATACAGCCAAAACTGACAATGGAGGCTAATAAGAATATGAGAAGTAAGGCAAATGGGAGCCTGCGGTGATTTACCATATAATCCTCCTGGCGGTCACGGAGATAGTTACTAGCTACATCGACCTCTGCAAGTATTTTACTCAATTATAATATGGGTGTGGCTGGCGATGTCAAGACCCGGTGGCTCAGCCTGAAGAATACCGTATATCTAGTCCTTTGTCACAGCCAGATGCAGATCGCGCAATTGTTCTTTGGAAACGAAGGAGGGTGCTCCGGTCATGAGGTCGGCGGCGCTCTGCGTTTTGGGGAAGGCGATCACGTCTCTAATGGTTTCTTCGTCCGCAAGAAGCATCACGAACCGATCTATGCCAGGCGCGATGCCGCCGTGGGGTGGAGGACCGTATTCGAACGCCTCCAGCATGTGGCCAAAACGCTGGGCTGTATCTTTCGGCTCGTAGCCCAATAGTTCGAATATCTTCTCTTGAATTTCGCGACGGTGAATCCGGATGCTGCCGCTGGCCAGTTCCAAGCCGTTGCAGACCATATCATAGGCCTTCGACAGAACTTTTTCAGGCGCAGAATCGATGATGGAAAGGTCCTCGTCTCGCGGAGCGGTGAATGGATGATGGCTCGAATCCCACCGTTTCTCTGAATCGTTCCAATCGAACAAGGGGAAGTCGGTGACGAAGGCAAATACCATGAGTTGGGGATCCGCCAGGCCAAGGCGGGAGGCAATCTCTGTCCTCAGTCTGCTCAACGCACCGGCGACAATCTTTGGTTGGTCAGCGACAATCAGTATGAGGTCGCCGATTTTGGCGTTGGTCCTCACCGCGATCGCTTCCATCTCTTCCGTGGAAAGGAATTTCGTCAGGGGGGACTTCACATCCTCCAGTCTAAGTTTCCCCGAGGCGTCGTCCCTATTGCCGCTAATCAAGGCTATAGTGACCAGTCCCTTAGCTCCTTGATTCCTGGCGATATCGATCAGGGCGTCGACCTCCTTGCGACTATAACCAGCGCAGCCAGGAGCAACCAGGGCCTTTGCCTGACCTCCCTGGCCGATGGCCGATTGAAATACCTGGAATTTCGAATCGGCGACCAGGTCGGAAATGTTCGCAAGCTCGAGACCGTAGCGTAAATCGGGCTTGTCGCTCCCGAACTTGTCGATCGCTTCGGCATAGGTTAATCTAGGAAACGGCGATACGATCTTCTTATCCGGTGTGATTCTGTGGACGAGTTCAGTGAATAGCTGTTCCATCAAGGCAAGGATATCGTCCATGTCGACGAAGCTCATCTCGACATCGAGCTGGGTGAATTCCGGCTGGCGGTCGGCCCGCAGATCCTCGTCTCGGAAACAGCGGGCAATTTGAAAGTACTTCTCGAATCCAGCAACCATGAGCAATTGCTTCAACTGTTGTGGCGATTGTGGCAGGGCATAGAACTCTCCCGGGTGAACCCGACTGGGAACCAGATAATCTCTCGCCCCCTCGGGAGTGCTCTTGATAAGCATCGGCGTTTCGATCTCCAGAAAACCCCGCTCGTCGAGGAAATCCCTCATGAACTTGATCACGCGATGGCGTAGGATCATATTTCGCTGCATGCGAGGTGTACGCAGGTCGAGGTATCTATACTTCAGTCTGAGCGTCTCATCCACGTCGACTTCCTCGCTGATGTAAAACGGAGGAGTCTTGGAGGGGCTAAGTATCTCAACTTCGCTGGCGATAACTTCAACTTCACCAGTCGCCAGCTTAGGGTTCTCTGTTCCGACCGGTCGCGGACTTACCATGCCTATGACCCGGAGAACATACTCGCTTCGAGCCTGATCGGCTGTCAGATGGGCATTCGACGATACTCCCGGGTTGAATACCACTTGAATCAAGCCAGTCCGGTCCCGTAGGTCCATGAAAATCAGGCCACCATGGTCTCTCCGTCTATTAACCCAGCCCGCCAAAGTCACGCTCTGGCCGACCTTCTCTCTCGTTAGCTCACCACAATTATGATTCTTGTACACGGCACCTCCTCGTGCGGCTGATGGTTGATCCATACAGGTCAAAGTGTAGCCCTGAGCCTCGGCTTGATTATAGTCTAGGTTCGATGGCTTTTCAAGCATGGTTGTGATATGATCATCATGCGTTGCTCTCGGTAGCTGTCAGGTTACGAATCGAGAGAGGCTAGCCTCTCAACGCTGCCAAGACCCTGACGGTTTCTCACCTGCTATGACCGATGGCTGATGTAGAATTGGGGTGCCTTATGGCTGACAATGCAATGGAGTACAGCCAGCTTAGTTTATATATTCACATTCCTTTTTGCCGAAGCAAGTGCAACTACTGTGATTTCAACTCCTTCAGCGGGCTGTCGCACGCAATTCCAGCTTATTTGGAGGCAATCCAAAAGGAGATTGTAGCATGGTCGACTTTGAGCGCCCGGTGCGATTTGCCCTTCGTCTCCGCACGATCAGAGAAGCTTAGCGTTGGAACGATATATCTGGGAGGTGGCACCCCAACCTCGCTTGATGGCCAGGACATAGCGGCCATCATTTCAGCTTGTCGAAATGCCTTTCAGGTCGAACCAGGCGCCGAAATCACCGTGGAGGCTAACCCTGGCACCATAGATAAGGCGAAGCTTGGACACATGCTAATGGCAGGCGTCAACCGCTTAAGCATAGGCGTGCAATCTTTCAATAATGGTATTTTGCGGCTGCTTGGTCGAACGCACACTTCGCAAGAAATACATGAGGCTATCAAGTCGGCCAGGGAGGCGGGTTTTGACAATGTCAGCCTGGACCTTATCTACGGTATTCCTAACGAAACTATGGGAGTTTGGCAGGAGGACCTTGAACAAGCCGTGGAGTTAAACCCGACTCACCTGTCACTCTATGGCCTTAGCGTGGAAGATGGTACTCCTTTGGCTGCCGAGATTGCTAGTGGACGTTTGCCAGAGCCCGACCTGGACCTTGCTGCGGACATGTACATTCGGGCGGAGGAGATGCTCTCTGATTTCGGCTATGCCCACTATGAGATCTCTAACTGGGCAGCGCCAGGCCGGAGTTGCCGGCATAATCTCTCCTACTGGCGCAACCTTCCTTACGTTGGCATTGGGGCCGGGGCGCATTCGTCATTCTGCGCCGTCAGGCTTTCCAACGTATGCGACCCATTGGCGTACATTGCCAGGCTCAACGAGCTCTCGCCGATGCAGAGCGCCAAAGCGACTGGGGACTCTTTCGTTTCTGCTGCACGCAATCTGGGTGGGGTGACAGATGTTTTGG
>JAUSEJ010000275.1 GCA_030650265.1 Dehalococcoidia bacterium
CGAGCGTGGTGCTACGTGGACTCTCCGTCGTGTGGGGTACACGGATACCAGGGTTTACTTCCGTTCTCCTTAGCGCAGGCCGAGCAAGTACCGGACGCAGAGCCGGAAGGCGAATCACAGGGGATTGACAATGGCTAGGGATAGCAAAGGACGATTCACCAAGAAGAAGACTCGGCGCAATCTGGACGCCTTCGTGAGCGGTGGAGTCGTGCATCCCGTCCGTAAGAGTGCCAACTATAAGCCCGAGAGAACCACAGATCAGCCCAAGGGCGGGCTAACCTTGGGGCAGATAGGCGACAGAGAGAGCGCATGGCTCGACATTGCGGCAACAAGGGGCGACGTGGCGAGAGCGAAGGCCAAGGCTGGTTATGCGGCGGCTCTGAAAACCGGAAGGGCGCAACCCGATGCCTATGCAGCCTACCGGGTCAAGACCAAGACAATTGAGAAAAAGCAGCTCCATGAGGAAGTACTCGCCAGAAACAGGAAACACAAGCTAGTAGTGAAGTACGACAAAGCACACGCTGCAGAGAGAATCAGGGCCGATGCTACGGAGCGGGAGAGGGTAGCCGCTCTAAAGCGAGATTATGCAGCCGCACAAGCAGCCAAGGCTGCCACAAAGGCGGCCAAGGGGAAGAGGTAACACCGTGACACTCAATCTGTCTGATCTACTCACGCCTGCCGGCGTGGCGATCGTCGTGCTGATCCTGATTCAGGTCAGCAAGAAATGGATTTCGGAAGACTTGGTGCCCGCGTGTGCCCTAGCCGTCGGCATGGCCGTCGCCATAGCCGCGCAACTGGTACTCGGGCCGGTAACTGGCGTAGCCATCGCAACGGCAGCGCTCGGGGGCTTCCTGGGCGGGGCTGCGGCAAGCGGGGTCTACAAGGCTCAAGCCCCTATCGGGTTACTGGCGTCGAAGGTACCGGATGCGACACCGCATGGCTAAATATGCTCGTAGGGATTCAAGCGGGCGATTCATAGAGAGCGATCCGAAGACAGCCCGATTGTCCAGCGGAATCCAGGTATTCAGACGGGAGACGAAACAGTGCGACACCGCACGACTAGACGGACGGGCCAACGTTCTTGTCCGGTGTGGCTGATAGTGCCGAACCCTCAGTCAGAGACGGCTAAGGCGCTCGGCAGTGACCTGGCGACCGTAGTCCACATGGGCAAAGTGCGCAATGATCCGTACTGGCGCAACCGAGCGCGGCAGGTGAGGCTAGCGTTGAATCGCAGGATACTAGAGAGGCAGTGAGATCATGGTCGCTGAGAAGAAGCGGACACCGACCACGAATGCCTGGCTGAGCCAGACGATCACGCTAGGTGAAGCCCACAGCCTCATACGGGCGGGGCTATCGGAACGGGACCGCATGCTCTTGCTGATCCTGTGGTCTACCGGCTGCCGCATCTCTGAGGCCATCGCGGTTAGGGCCCGGGACTACCTCGCAGAGGACCCCTCTCTGAGACTGCCAAATCGCAAGCAGTCAGACGCTCGGGCTGTCAAGCA
>JAUSEJ010000277.1 GCA_030650265.1 Dehalococcoidia bacterium
AGGCCCCGACCGCGATTAGGGCCACCCAATGGCGCCTCATAATGCTCATGCACTTGCGCTGCCTTCATCGTTTCGCGGTAGCCAACTTTCGGGTGGACGGCGCCAATAAGGGTACGGCATCCTTCCGAGGCAACATTCTTCAGGCGAAACTCGAGCGGATCCATGTGGATTTGCTCGCAGATCTCGTCAATCAACAGCTCCGCGGCGAAGGTGGCCTGTGTCGATCCAGGTGCCTGGTAAGCCCCTGATTTGGGCTTGTTGGTCAGAACCTCGAAGCCATCGATTTGCCCGTTCGGTACGTCGTACGCGCCGAACAGGCACCTGGGGACGGCGCCAACTGAAGAGCCTGGAAAGGCGCCCACCTCACAGGCGTACCAGGCAACTACGGTGGTAAGCTTTCCTTCCAGGGTGGCACCAACTTTCAGCTTAATGTAGGTGCCCATCGCCGGTCCTGTGGCCTCGAAAGTTTCCGCCCGGCTCATTGCGAGTCTGACCGGCCGTCCAGACTTGAGCGCTAGCAGAGCGGCCAATGGTTGCACGTAGGTGCTTACCTTGTCGGCGCCATCAGGTCTCACGGGACGGGTGCCAATGATTTCCGGCGCAGCAAGGGAAGCGGCGGCAGTTGACACCATTTTCTCAGATCCGGTCATCCCGTCGTCTCCTCATTGCTCCTGTTTGCCTGATTGACTCATTTCGCCGTTTCTCTAGATGTACACCTGATCCTGCTGACGGTACAAGGGGAGAAGGATCGTTTCCTTCTCCCCTTGCAATTCCTGTAGCTACTTGGCGTGCGTTGTGGTTTGGTAGGCTGGCGCCAAAGCGCCCATGCCATTGATAGGGGTGAACCCGCCAACCTTTGATCCGATCGCAACAAGCGAACGAACATCAAGGACAGCAATGGACGCGTAGTCACTCTTGACCAGGAGCGCTGCTTCCAGCGCCATCTTCTTCTTCTCGGTAAGATCCGCCGTCAGCGGAACCGTGTCTATTAGCTGATCTAGCCTGGGATCGACATTGTTCTTAGCCGAGCTTTTTTGGGAATGATGGGACGGCATTCCTTCAAAGTTGAAGAGTCCACCCGCCGAGATATTGCACCAGAGGGTACCCCAAACCTCGGGCTTCTGTATAGGTATAAACAATGTGGTGTCATACGTCCTCGGTACCAGGTCTACGTTGATCCCTATCTTGCGCCAGTAGCCAGCCAGCGCATTATTAATCGTACTCATCGGGCCACCGGCCCCCATCTCCCATAGCTTCAAGGGAAAGCCATTGGCAAAGCCGGCGTCGGCCATTAGCTTCTCCGCCCCCTCAGGGTCGTAGGGGTCCGGCTTCAGCACAGTGGCGTCATAGAAATAGGCTGTTGGCGGTACGCGGAATACGGCCGACGGCTTGGCGTAGCCACCGAACAGATTGGTGGCCATCTCCTGCCGGTTAATCCCGAGTGATAGGGCCTTGCGCACCCTTACGTCACTCAGCGCGTAGTCCTTCGGGTTTTTCAAATCATAGAACACGAATTCCCAGGCTTGAGTGCCGCCGTCCCAGTCGACTATGCGTAGTCCGGCTGACTTTAACCCGGCAACCGAATCGGTGGCAATTGCCGCCATGTCCAACTCGCCGGTCTTGAGCAT
>JAUSEJ010000285.1 GCA_030650265.1 Dehalococcoidia bacterium
TTATAGCCTCTCCCCCTATGGGCTGGTGGTCAAGCTAAACATGAAGTAGAGCACCCTCAGCCGGTCATTGGACCTGCGTAAGGCCCTCAGACAGACCTGCCACTCGTCTTACAGCTCACACACCGCGCCAAACCGACGGTCCGGGGGCCTGGATTCCGGCCTCCGCCGGAATGACAGGATCGGCCAAGTACCCTGTGTACCTGTCGGATTCAACCCAAATCTCAATTATGAAAGAAGCTTCGTCTTCGACACCGGGTGGAGATGTTTTGCATCCTTCTGGCCGTGCTCTTGACAAGGGCAGTGAAAGGCGTTACAATACTTTTAGAAACGTGGAAATGAATAGGGCAGGGGGATGTCGGAGCTAACCAGCGAAGAGGCGGTGGCGGTCAAGGTATTCAAGGCCTTGGGTGACCCCACGCGTTTCAAGATCGTACGTATGCTGGCAGTCCAGGAGGAACTTGGCTGCGGCGAGCTGCAGGGGTTGTTCCGCCTTAGCGCACCGGCGCTATCGCACCATACCCGGGTCTTGCAGGAGTCTGGGCTCGTCGCCGTTCGAAAAGAAGGGCCATTTCATTATTTCCGGCTCCGTCGGGAGTTGGTGGGATGGCTTGTACCGGGGCTACTGAGTGCTCGATTGGCTGGCGATTCCTGAAGCAGGCTATTCCTTGTGCAGTTAATAATTCGACGCTTCGGAAAATGCGGAATAATAAAAACGGGAAGATGCTGCCGGTAGTGCGGCATGAGGAGAACTGGAGGAGACGATGACAAGCCAATCTGAAACCAAGAAGACAACGTGGGCAATCGATCCGATACACTCGAGTGTCGATTTCGCCGTCAAACATATGGTGATCGCCACGGTCAGGGGGCGTTTCAAGAAGTTCGATATTGATGTGGATTTTGACGATGCGCACCCTGAACAGTCGAGAGTAGGCATTAAGATCGATGTTGCTAGCATTGATTCGAGGGAACCGGACCGGGACACTCACCTGCGGTCCGCCGACTTCTTCGACGTAGAGAAGTTCCCCGTAATGACTTTCCAGAGCCGGAACATCGAGCCGAAGGGCGACGGCCGCAACCGCCTGATCGGAGACCTGACCATCAAGGATGTGACGCGGGAGGTTGTACTGGATGCCGATCTCAACGGCCCGGCGAAAGACCCGTGGGGCAATGAGCGCTTTGGCGTCACCGCTGAGACCTCCATCAGCCGGAAGGACTTCGGCCTTACCTGGAATGTGGCCCTCGAAACGGGGGGGTTCCTGGTCGGAGACTCGGTGAAGATATTCATCGAGGCGCAGCTCGTGAAGCAGCAAAGCGGGTGATCAAGCTGGTTTGACAAACCGCCCGCCCCCATGATAGTATCCCTGTAATATAATAGCGACTAGCGAGGGGATCCTGCCTTCGGGCCGGATGCCAGGGGAAGTCCGGTGCAAGTCCGGCGCTGTCCCGCAACTGTAATTCGCGCCGTCCAGACGGCCGATCAGTCAGAGCGCCTGTCCTCGCTGCTTGCCGTGGGCCTTCGAGGAAAGGCATGGGCAGACGTGGCTAGCCACGGCTCTCGTCCCCTACCTGTTCTCCAGGTGGGGGTTTTTTGTGGGCCGAATGCAACCCTCTTCTTGGCTTGTGGCGAGGTATTCCTAAGCCCGTGCGATTCGCGCACGTTCAGTGAGAAGGAGGTTGCCACTTTGTTCCAAGAGGGTACACTGCTGAAACGCTATCGAGTCCCACCGGAGGAGATTGAAGCAAAGAGCTTCGAGATAATTGATGGACTGATTCCCAC
>JAUSEJ010000871.1 GCA_030650265.1 Dehalococcoidia bacterium
CCTTGGGCTTCTGGCGCTTGCCATTCCCCTCGTTGTATTCCGGGAACAAGGTGCCCTGGCCGGCGATGGGCGAGCCGTCATAGCTGGTGGTGACGAGCTTTGTGAGGCCGAGCTTGTTGAAGTTGGCGGCGAAGTATTTGAAGAAATTGCTCTCAAAGGGGTCGTCGCAATTGCAGTAGACGACCTTGCCGCGAAAGGTGTTGGGGTCGAACTCCTGGTAGGCCTCGACCTCGTTCTGGATGTCGACGTACTGGGTGTAGAACTCGTCCTGCTTGGCCGCCTTCGCGGCGCCCAGATTTTGATTCATTGGCTTGCTTTCCGCTTTCAGCGGCACGGCGGTCAAACGGCTGGACCGTCCGAGCCTTTTGCGTGTGTGTTCCCGCGATGCCGTCTTCGAGATGGCCTGAGCGTACTCCATCAGGGTTCGCCGAGCGCCCGGCATCAGCGGCGGTGCCTAGATCCGTCCGCCGCATGCTGTTGTTAGGAAGCCGCAAACGCCGCCGTTCAACCTGCCAATATGGCTGGCTAACAGCGATTAGCTTGATCCGCACTAAATGCGGAGTTTCGGTTTGCTGTCCGTGTAGCTGGCATGTAGATTCGCCTGACCGCTCTCTGTGATTATACGCCTACTGGTTAGTCATGCCAAGAGCCTTTCCAGAAGTTTATTGGATCCGATAATGGGCGTTCTCGGAACCAGACGGCAATAATCCCATTTTCCATGTTTTGCTAAACCAACCGACCGCGATCACAAGGCGTCTTTATTGTCCATCGGATTCCTGCCAAAATGGCTGGCGGCAAATGCGAAACCGATGCCAATAACAAACGATTGCCTGCGAGAATACTAACACTTATTCGTAGGCAGGTCAAGACTGGTGATCGCTTTATCGCACTGTGACGCGACAATGGTTCAACTCTTTCGCGATGATGCATCCGCTCAGGCCGAGCCTTTTACGATGACTCAATTCACGCGGGTGGTTGACGCTCAATATCTCCACATTCTCCTCCAGTTTGCTATCCGGAGAACGGTAGTCGCCGGAATCGCCGAATGCCCTTAGCGGATCAGAGTCATGGGGAAAGGCTGCGAGAAAGAATTGCTTTATCAGTGGATATTCCTTACACTTGTCGTGCAAGACTCCCAGCCGGCAACACACTGTTGAGAGTGTCACGATTCAGGGCAGAGAGTGGGAATCGGTCAACAAGAAGGAATCATTGGCAGATTCATATCAGGGGGAGGCGCCGTGATCGCCTTCCAATAGGATGCGTACCTGGGAATCAAGTCACCTGCAAGCCCTGACTACACCCTGCCCGATGCGATGACAGGACGCTTGCTCGGGAAATGCGAGTGTGCGAATGAAGTGAGGCTCCTATGTTGTCCGCCAACCAGGTTAGCACATGGCGAAAAGGCCGTTTCAGTTTTGCGGCAGTTCAAACCTATGCCTTGACACCGCCTGCTCTTGAAGAAAGTGGGTCGGTTTTCGGACGGAAGGTAGGGTCAAATTTAGAATTTAATCTACATCAACGATGAGGGTTAACCAAGGAGTTCGGGATTGGCGACACATTGCTTTGAATATCTATTTCCGAACGTGCTCTGTGGTCGCAATGGGCCAGAGGTCAGAGTCATCCGCTTTTTGCGACTTGCCAACCAGGTGGTATGCTTCTACTATAACGTTGTGCGAAGGAAACCACGAAGACCGGTTAGCTTCCAAAGATCGAAATCAAGATTGAAGGAGAGCGTCAACAATGATTCGTCTATTCATCGGGATGCTTCTTATTGGGGCGCTTTTGGCCACAGGATGCGGACAGTCAGGATATTCGACGACTGCGCCAGCCGCAGCGACAACCGCTGAGGGGCTAGCGCCGTCCACTGCGGTGACGGACGTAGTGATCCAGAACTTTCTCTTCGGCCCGAAGGCTCTGACGGTGCCGGTTGGGACCACAGTGCGCTGGACAAACAAGGACAGCGCGGCGCATACCGTGACGAGCGGCAAAGGCACGTTCGATTCCGGCAATTTGGCGCAGGGTCAGTCTTTCACCTTCAAGTTCACCCAGGCGGGCACCTATGATTACGTCTGCAAGATCCACTCCGGCATGACGGCGACCATCACAGTGCAATAAAGGCCGGCGCCGCAGCAGGCGTAGTATATTGACCTGGCAGGCCGAGCTTGCCCTGGGTATTAGTTTTCGCCAAACGGGATAGACTAGTTCTCAAACATCGGATTCCTGTCAGCATTGCGACAGGGCGCCCCAAACCGACGCACATAACAAACGATTGCCTGTGCTAATAGTAACACCTACTCAGATTCGTGCCCAGACTGGTGATTGCTCTAACGCATGGTATTGCGAGAAAGGCTCAAGACACGGGCAATGCCTCGATCGCTATGGCTGAGATATGAGTCATTGATCACTTCACACAGAAAGCCGCTGTTGAGTCTCTCCCCCTTTCCTCCGGTTCGCTTTCCCGATATATCACTCTGTTACATACGCCAGTAATAGTTCGGATGGAAGAACCAGAAGTTGCCATCGGCGCAATGCCAGTGGCAACTACAGAAAAGGCCAAAGTCAAAAAGAACGTGCTTCGCAATTCAACTAAAGAGGACTGGTCAATCATTGCAGTGGGGACATTGTCGCTCCCGTTTCAAGGGAATACTGGCCCGCCAGACCCATCCGTCGTAGGCTTGATCTTGATGAGTGCGAGCGGGGGTCGATGACACTGCTGCCCAAATGCAGTGGTAAATACACCGGCTTGGCCATGAGCAAAGTCACCGGTCACGGATACAACTCAATCCGTTTGAATACAGGCAACTTCTTTGCTGAGCCCTCGTTGCATTACAGTAACAATCCACGCTGTCTGTCAACAATCACTTGACGAAAAATGCCTTCATGCTGTACGCTTAGGCGGCACGAACAACGGCGTCACGGCTGGCGCGTTAGGCGATTAGGCTGAGAAAATGTTTCGGAGAGGTGAGGACGAAACGGTGAATGATACTATTCTTCTCAGAAGAATTCCTATGTTCACCGATCTGGGGCCCGACGATCTCATAGCGCTGGCCAGCAGGGTTGACAAAGAATCCTACCGCAAGGGCGAGATCATCTTCGAGCGCGACGAGGCGGCCTCGACCCTCTACATAATCACTACCGGCCAGGTAAAGATCAGCAGCCCATCGCCGGCTGGCCACGAGGCCGTGCTTGCCTTGCTGGCCGACGGCGAATTCTTCGGCGAGCTTTCCCTGTTTGACGAGAAGCCCCATTCGGCCACCGCTCAGGCCATGAGCAACACCAGCCTGCTTACTCTCCATCGCGACGATTTCCTCGCCTTCGTCCGGCGCCAGCCTGAGGTCGCCATCAAGATCTTCCGCGTTCTCAGCAGCCGGCTGCGACAGACAAACGAGGTCCTCCAGGATGCCGCCTTCCTCGACATCCCCTCCAGACTGGCCAAGCGACTGCTGGAACTGGCAGAAAGCCACGGCGTTCGCACCCCTGAGGGTATTCTGATCGACCTGACCCTGACCCAGGAGGAAATCGCCGGGATGGTTGGCGCCACGCGCGAGAGCGTCAACAAGGCCCTGCGACTCTACATCGACAAAGGCCTCATATCCCGGGAGAAGCAACGCATCACCATCTTCCAACCCCTGGAACTACGCAAGAGAATCTACTATTAGGCTGGCCTCGATCAGGTAGGGCTGTTGACACTCCTGGCTACCTGGAGTATATTTCGTCATACTGAAACGGACCGCAATATGGCAGCATGGCTCCCGAGTTGACTGTCCTTCTCTGCCCTACTACTGTCCTTCTATGGAAGAAGGATAGATGCTTATTTCCCGGAGGAAGAAACAACAGATGTTGAAGGTACTTAGACGACGAATCATAGGGACAATGCTCTCTGCCGTCAGGGTCTTCTCCACGATCCTTTTCCTGACAATACTGGCCGGCGTGCCTCAATTCACCCTGGTCACCCCTGCCCTGGCGGCGGAGCCCCCCTCATTAACCAATGTGACGCTAGACATATACCCTGAGTACGACGACCCCAGGCTCCTGATGATGCTCGACGGCTACCTCCCCCAGGGAACGCCTATCCCTGCCACGATACGCTTTCTTGTCCCGACCGGGGCAGCAATGAACTCGGCCGGCTACTGGGACGCCCAGGGAAAGTACAAACCGTCTCCGACCTTAGTGGGCGGCCTCCCAATCCGGAAAGCCTCCACTGTTGCCGGTTGGGATGAGATCAACTTCGATATATCCACCAACCGTTTCCGGATGGAATACTATGCGGATAGCATTGTCGGCTTGCCAGACAAAAAGATCGCCTTCGAATTTCGCCCTCTCTATCCCATCGATTCCCTTCAGGTCTTTATCCTGCAACCGGCCAAGGCGACGAATTTCACCGTAGCGCCTCCTGCTCAGAATAAGGGCACCATCGAGAACATGGTCAGCCATCAGTACCGCCTGACCAATGTCGGCATAGAGAAACCGGTTGCCTACGACATTGCCTACACTAAAGCCGATTCCACCCCATCGTTGAATCCACAGACGGGTGCGGCCTCCGGGTCAAGCCCCAACTCCAACTGGCTCTTTGGCCTCGTGGCGGCAGTCGTGATCATCGGCGGCGCCATCTGGTACGGGAGCAAGCGACGCCGGCTGCGGGTCGCACCAAAGTACCGCGGCGCCAGGACTGGTCAGCGCCCCAACACCCCGGTACGACAGACTTCGTCCCGGGAATCCGTCTCCCGGGCGACGCCGGCTAAATCCGGACGCGACGGGACCGGACAGCAGGGCGCTGTGAAAGCCGGGTTCTGCCGTAAGTGTGGCGCCCGAATGGGAGCCAATCCACGGTTTTGCCCCAAGTGCGGCGCCCAAAACGGCTAGGACAGCGGCATAGATGGGTATGTTCGTCTCTCTCATTACCACAGTTCTCAACGAGGAGGGATGCGCTGCCCATCTCCTTGATTCCGTGTTAGCTCAGAGCAGAAAACCAGACGAGATCGTCATCGTCGACGGCGGGAGCAGGGATCGCACAATCGAGATCATCTCCAGCTACGCCGATAGGCTGCCGATCCGCCTGGTAAGCAGGCCGGGCTGCAATATTTCGGCGGGGCGCAATGCCGCCATCGCCGAAGCCCGGGGCGAGCTCATTGCCGCCACCGACGCCGGGGTCAGGCTGTCGCCCAATTGGCTGGAGGATCTGGTTCGTCCCATTGAGGATGGCCTGTGCGACGTGGTGTCAGGCTTCTTCGTCTCCGATCCCCGCACTGCCTTCGAGACGGCGATGGGGGCCACCGTCCTGCCTTCTCGCGACGAGGTGGATCCAACAACCTTTCTTCCCTCAAGCCGATCCGTGGCCTTCTTGAAGGAATCGTGGGCCAGGGTTGGCGGTTATCCCGAGTGGCTGGACTTCTGCGAGGACCTGGTCTTCGATCTCGGCTTGCGCGACGCCGGCTGCCGGTTTGGCTGGGCGCCCGGGGCGACGGCCTACTTTCGCCCCCGCTCCAACCTGCGTTCTTTCTACAAACAGTACTACCAGTACGCCCGGGGCGATGGGAAGGCCGACCTCTGGCGGAAGCGACATGCGATCCGCTACGCTACCTATGCAGTAGCCCCCGTCCTCCTGATCGCCGGATTCTTCCTCCCCTGGCTTTGGCTTCCTCTGCTGGCCGGCGTCGCCCTCTATCTAGGGCATCCCTATCGCCGCCTGCTCAAGGCCAGATCAGGCTGGCCATTGAGCAAACTCCTGATCGCGATCGTCGCCGTTCCAGCGATTCGCCTGACGGGAGACGTGGCAAAGATGATCGGCTATCCGGTCGGGGTAGCATGGCGGCTGAACAGGAAGAGGAATGACGGCAGGCTACGCCGGTAGCGCCAATCCGGGTTCGTCACTGGCGGGTTTTGCCCGGCTGAAGCCTCAAGTCCGGTTGGCGGCTGGAACCAAAGATCTCCAGGACTTGAGTCCGCTGAAAAAAGCCCTGTTTCAAAAATCGGTGGGGTAGCAGCGACAGAAAACGGCCTGATCCGTGGGGCTGTCCCTGTTGGATCCCCGTTTTCTACCCTATTGTGGGGCTCCGTTTCGCCTGTATTCAACATTTCGATCTTATTTCAGAGGGCTCCTGACTGAGCCAGAGGGTCGTTTCTGGCATGAATACGCTCCCGCATCTCGAATGGGCGCAATACCGGTTGCCACCTGCCAAGTGTCACGTCAGGCTGTTTCTTCAGCAAACCCCTGTTCCACCATCGCCGCTCCGGCGATTCGCCTGTCAGTCAGGAGACGTAGCAAAGATGATCGG
>JAUSEJ010000873.1 GCA_030650265.1 Dehalococcoidia bacterium
GGGTATGTCAGTACCTGAAGCGCGAGCGTCGTCGTACGTGGAGTTGTAGTTACAGAACTTGCACTGCTCCCCCCGAACAAAGTACTCACAGAAACGAATGGGCTGAATGTTGAAGCAACTACCCTTCATTTCAATGAGTGAGGTCACCGGTGTACCTCTGCTGGTGACCAGATCATCTCCCCAGCCCCTCGGGGCGGGAAAGTAGACGTCCTCGACCTTCTCTTCTCCCTCATAAATGGCGAAGCGACCCTCGCTCTCCTCCCTTATCTCATAAGGTGTCCTTGTACCTCTGCGGATATTGGCGCCAATGCCATTCTTCATATGCAACGGCTTCGGGCGCGCTACAAAACCCTCCCTTGCCTTTCCTTGTCTCTTAGCCGCGATCTCCTTCAGGCTTATGTCAAGGTCGCGGCTCAGGTAGGAACCGCCTCGTGACCCGTAGCTTACTTTGTCAAGAGTCCCGGTATCTCTAACACCCCGGACCAACACTTCCCATTTGACGATGATTTCTCGGGGAAGGTCCGGATATTTCTTCTGTAGCTCATCAACTGTGGTCATCGCGTAACTCCTAATCATTTAGTTCAAGGCAAAGCATTGGCCCATAAATGGCAACGCGGAACGCACAAGTTGCCAAATAGCCAACAAGCGGTCTCATGAAGTCGCCTCAAGCGAATACATGCCGCTCCATAGGGGTCTATTTAAGTCGTCATTGACCTATTAGTCTGACATAGACACTTTTGAGGGTCGCCTTTGACCGGCAAAAGGCGGGGTACTACCGTGGTTGGTTGTGATACTGGCCTGGTGAGAATCCAATCCGTCCTCAACAGGTTGGGATTGCCGTATCTTAGCACAGGGTAGCATTCGCGTCAATTTCACCGTTCTGCGTTCATACGGCGAGGTGTGAAATGAAGCGCTGTCACAACGTGATCTGTGCTGGATTTATGGCGTCATATTCTCTCTTGTTGCCTGTGATACGAAAAGCATCCGGTACCATTTCCAGCCCGTTGAGTTGGTGAGTAACTGTAGGCATAACTTGTATCCTTTTGCTACTCAACAGATGAACGAGATAGGTCAGGTGTTTCCCATTCAGAGAGCCGCCAAGGTGGAAATGCTATCAGACACAGTATCGGGAAGCTCGACCAGACAGCGGGCAGGAACTGCTACATACTCGGCGAGACAACCTGGAATTCCTTGACCTTGACCAAAACCCAGTTCTTTCTGAGTTGTGGGATGGCAACCTCGTCAAGCCTCATGTCACCAGGCCCGTAGTATCTCCACGCTTTGATAATTGCACCCTCCGTCAAACCATGAACCTCGCGCCGGCTCTGCCGACGGCGCTAGCGAATACTTCACACCTAAACGGCAGGATCCGGCTACTTGCCCGCCCAATCTGAGTTCACTCCGAGTCGTTCTGCTGCCTTTTGCGCCCAAAGGGGGTCGCTCAGTAGTGCCCTGCCGATAGCCACAAGGTCGATTCGTTCCTCGCGAACGACCCGGTCAGCGTATTCCGGCTCACGAATGTTCCCAACCCCGATTACCGGCGCTTTTGCCACCTTCCTCACACCCTCTGCCAGAGATACGAAGAAACCTTGTTCGGTCAACCGGTCTCGGCCAGACCCGGTCAGGCCACCTGACACGTCTATAACGTCTGCTCCGGCTTCCACAAGGGCTAAAGCCGCCTGCTGGCCATCAGCGGCGGTCAAGCCTCCCGGCAAGAAGTCGTCGGCGCCGAGCCGGTAGAAGAGCGGGAAATCCGGCCCGATTCTCTTCCTCATGGCGGACACTACTTGGCGGGGGAAGGCGAGGCGCCTGCTGGCATCACCGCCGTAACTATCGTTTCTCGCATTGGTCAGAGGCGACAGAAACTGGCTGAGGAGAAACCCGTGCGCCCCATGAAGCTCCACTAAGTCGAAGCCCGCTTCGACAGCCCGCCCGGCAGAGTCAGCAAAGGCGCTTGCGAGTTCGCCGATTTCATCTTCCGTGAGAATGCGCGGCGGCTCTGATAACTCCCTGATTCCGGGAATTCCGAGGCCCTGGCGGCCGGAAGGCGAGAGCGGTTGTTCGCCGATCACGTCGTTTGTCGCTCTGGGGCCAGCGTGGCACAGTTGAAGGGCGGCGACGGCGCCAGCGCCGCGGATCGCCTCCGCAAGCCTGCGCAGGCCGGGGATGTGTCTGTCTTCCGAGGCGCCAAGTTGGCTGTTCAAGTGCCTGCCCCGTGGCTCGACAAAGGTGTACTCGACGATGATCAGGCCAACATTGGCGCGGGCTCGCGCCAGATAGTGGCGGATATGCCTGTCGTTGACCTCGCCATCGTCGCCCGCCATTCGAGTGTTCATGGGCGCCAAGACGATCCGGTTCTTGATCGTCAGGTTCTTGATGGTGATTGGGTCGAACAAGCCAGGCATGGTCAATCTCCGCAAAGACCGGTTGGATGACGGGAATCAGTGGACCTTCCCCCGTCATCCAACCACTCATTTATATCTCGTATTTGGTCGGGCTTACTTGGCGTGACTCAAAGTAGCAAGGTTGTAGGCATACGCGCCACTCCCCTTAGTTAGTGTTATGCTGCCAACTTTAGAGCCGAGGGCCAGCACCGTACGAATGTCTAGAACCGCCAGAATTGAGTACTCGTTCTTGGCCATCACTGCTGCTTCGAGCGCGAGCTTCTTTCGTTCGGCGGGGTCTTTTGTGGCAGGTACCCGGTCGATCAACTCGTCAAGCTTGGCGTTACTATGGGTTTGGATGGTTCCTTTCTTGGAATGGTATGCCGTCACCATCTTCTCAAACTGAAACACGCCGCCCGTGTTGGCCGCCGTGTAAATGGTGTTAAACATCTCGGGCTTGGTAACAGGAGAACGCATAGATCGGAGGATTGCCGACTCAACGGGCACCAACTCGGCGGTTATGCCAATGTTTCGCCAGTAGCCCGCTGCGGCCTCGTTGAGAATGTTGGCAGACACGGTACCCACCTGGTTCCAGACCTTGGTGGTGAAGCCATTAGGAAAACCAGCGTCAGCCAACACCTTCTTTGCCTGTTGCGGATCGTAGGGATCCGGCTTCAGGAGGTTTGCATCCCAGAAATATCCGGTAGGGCGGGCATAAAAAAGAGCGGAAGGTTCGGCATATCCGCCCAGAATCTTGTCCGCCATTTCTTGCCGATTTATCGCCAAAGAGAGGGCTTTGCGTACCCGAACGTCGCCCATCGCATACTTCGCAGGTTGAGTCAGATCGTAGTAGAGCCCCATGAAATACTGAGCGGCTCCATCGTGGCCAATGATTCGCAGTCCCGCCGACTTCAGCTTGGGCACCGAGTCAGGCGAGATGTCGGCCAGGTCAAGCTCACCAGTTTGCAGCATGGCGACCTTGGTTGCTTCGTCATCGACATTCAGGACAGTGATGTTCTTGAATTTTGGGGTCTCTCGCCAATGGTCCTCGACTGCCTCCAGTTCGGCCCGGGCCCCCAGCTCAAGCTTAACCACCTTCCAAGGACCGCTGCCAACGGGGTTCTTCCGGAAATAGTCCACACCCTTCGTCTCAATGTACTTCTTTGGTAGTATGGCTGGACTGCTCCCGAAATCGTTGAAGCCCTTCAACAGTTCAACGCGGGACTGCTTCAAGCGAAACACAACCGTGTAGTCATCCTTTAAGTCGATTCCAGCGATCTCGTCCCGCCAGATGGTTGTATCAATGTTGGTACTTTCAGGCGAGAGGATGCGTTCCAGACTGAACTTCACATCCGCCCCCGTGAGATCGCTGCCGTCGTGGAATTTAACTCCCTTTCTAATGTAGAAGGTATGAGTCATGCCATCGGCAGATATTTCCCAACGCTCGGCAATAGCCGGCCTGAACTGACCCTCAGGGCTAAAGTCTACCAGGGAGTCAAATACTGCCGCACCCAGAGCCTGGTAAATATTGGGGGTACCTGCTACGATAGGGTCGAAGCTGCCAACGACATTGCCCCTGACAACAAGGCTGCCATAGGGCTTGGCGCTAGTCGCTGACGTGTCCGTCGAAGCTGGAGTAGACTGCGTCGAACAGGAAGTCGAGAGCAAAGCGCCGATCATCGTCACTGCCAGTGCCAGCCCCCAAACCAAGAACGCACTCTCATGTGAAACTACCTCCATAATGCTCAAATTTAGTAATCGTCAGCGCCGCCTAAAAACTTAGGCGTCGTCCTTAACCGAATCGATGAATCGAGCCAGCCAGTTCGCCTCTTCCGGCATGGCCGGAGCCGCCCAACTGCCTATATCCCCGGCCAGTTCAAGCATCCCGATTTCGCCGTTGTAGCCGTTGGTAAGTGGACAAAGGGGACACAACATTAGTCGATTCAGCCTGTCGTAATAGCCGTACTCTGTCATCAACTCATGATGAGCGATTGCCGAGTCCAGGTAGTACTCCATGGGCGGGAGCTTATCCCAGTTAGATTTGTCATCCCCATACGGCGAGCCTACACCCAGACGCAGGGCAATGAAGAAGGGGAAAGCGCCGTTCTTGGTCAGCCAGCGAAAGCCTTCGATCATAGAATCGCGGGACTCTTGCCAGGTCTTATGCCCGTTTTCCGGCATCATGCTCACGCCAGCCACGAAGTTGCAGCATACGTTGCCAACACCATAGATATCCACTGCTTCCTGAAAAGTCTCTTTGTAGCGCTCAAAACCCTTGTACTTGTTCTTTCCCGGGCATACGCCGGCAAAAATCTCGGCGCCCCATACCTCAATATTCGTCTCAAAGCAGGTGAGCCCGGCATCGTGTAATCTCTGCAAATCTTTCCTACCAAGAGGTGGCACGCTCATGCGCATGATAGGTTTATGGGGAGCCGCATTGGCGATGGCCTCCACAAACTTGATCTGCGTTGCCGCCTCCTTCTCGGAGGCCGTAAGTGCCCCGGATTGCCATGAGCCTTCAATGAACCTGATCTCCGAGGCGAGCATTTTGTACGCTTCGACTGTGTCCTCCAAATTGATTGTTACGGGGATGCTGGTGCCTGCCGAGCGCGCATCGTCGTATGTGGAGTTGTAGTTACAGAATTTGCACTGCTCCCCGCGCACGAAATACTCGCAGAAGCGGATTGGCTGAATGCTAAAGCAGTGGCTCTTGACTTCGACCAGCGACGTTACCGGCGTGCCCCTGCTGGTGACCATCTCTTCCCCCCAACCCCTCGGGCTGGGAAAGTAGACGTCCTCGACCTTCTCATCACCCTCATAGAGGGCGAACTTACCTTCACTCTCATCCCTGATCTCGTAGGGTGTCCGAGTTCCTCGACGAATGTTTGCCCCTATTCCATTCTTCATGTGCAATGGCTTGGGGCGCGCAACGTAGCCGGGCCGTCCCTCCCCTTCCCTCTTCGCCGCAATTTCCTTTAGACTTATGTCAAGGTCACGGCTCTGATAGGATCCACCCCTTGTCCAATAGCTTACTTTGTCCAGGGTCGATGTATCTTTGACGCCCCGAACCAGCACCTCCCATTTGACAACTATCTCGCGTGGAAGATTCGGATACTTCTTCTGAAGTTCATCAACACGGCTCATTCGTTTGCCTCCTTATTAAGATTGTCTGAGTATTCGCTGAAAGAAGCAGGTCCCCAAGAGAATCTTGCTTATCTCAGGTCAATGGCTGATTCACATTAACCGGGTTCAGTCGTCGGTGGTGCCAGAGCCAGGAAAGCGCGCTATGATAGTCATTATACGATAATACAATTGCCAAGCCACTATGATCCAGAAATAATGCGCGCAAAACACAGGCAAGAAGCCAGGCTTCTGACCGCAGAGCGCTGGCATCCTGCCTGTGTATCAAAAGTTATCCGGCTTTGGCTCGGATAGCTTTAGCTATAACTACTATCCGGTTGTCTTCCATGCCGCCAGGATCGCCTCCCGCTAATGAGGCTTGTGTCTTTCTGCGTCAGCGGCACACCCGGCAATATATTGGTCGCCACTTCTGACCGGATGAGCTGCCACTCGAAACATCCTCTCGGCGATTTCTTTAGTATCAATGCTCGGATCATGGATGGTTACGGTCACCGGGCAGGGCAAAAAGTCCCCTTTGTAGTCAAACTCTATACCGAATCTCTTGTCGTCTGACAGACGATTAACT
>JAUSEJ010000307.1 GCA_030650265.1 Dehalococcoidia bacterium
TCGCGTGTCCGGTGGCCCAATTCTGGGGGTTAGCCGGGTCGTACCACATATGAGCCATGACTTGCGATCCGCCATCGTGGCTGACGATTTTCAGGCCGGCCGCTTTGAGTCCGGCCACCGAATCGGGAGCGACCTCGGCCAGATCCACCTCACCTGTCTTGAGCATGGCCACTCTGGTTGCCTCATCCGTGACGTTTAAAAGAGTGACGTTCTTGAGCTTGGGGGCTCCTGACCAGTGATCCTCGTAGGCCTCGAGCTCGAGGCGGATGCCAGCCTCCCATTTCACGAGCTTCCAGGGGCCGCTGCCCATGGGATGAGTGGTGAAGTAATCGAGACCCTTCTCCTCGAAATACTTCTTCGGAATTACGGCGCCGGCGCCTGAGGGAGCGTCGATGCCGAGCATCAACTCATATAGCGGTTGCGTGAGGTGCATAACTACGGTGTAGTCATCCTTCAACTCCACACTGCTCAGTAACCGTTGCCAGACGGCCAAATCGGTGTGAAGGCTGGTCTTTATCACCATTCTCTCGAGACTGAATTTAACGTCGGCCCCGGTGAGGTCGCTGCCATCCTGGAACTTAACCCCTTTCCTGATGTAGAACGTGTGACTCTTGCCGTCTGCAGATATCTCCCATCGCTCGGCAATCCCCGGTATTGCCTTGCCCTCCGGGGTTAGCTCTATCAGGGAATCAAAGATAGCGCCCAGAGCCTGAAACGTGTTAGGCGAGCTGTTCTGAGGATCCAGGCTATTTCGGGCAAAGCTGACCGAGAGGACCAGACTACCTGTTGGCTTTGTACTGGTGCTTGTGGGCTGCGACTCCTGGGACGGCGTGTTCGAGGTGCAAGCTGTCGCGAGCAAGGCGCCCGTCACCACCATCATCGATATAAATACTAAGAATAGAGAGCGCACTGACTTTTTCACGAAACCTCCTCCAAACCTATCTTCACCACGATAAAAACGTGATAATCACGCCGCTCTCCATTGACACGGCGACCTTCCGGAAACGCCGAACCTTGCCACTGATTCTGTTTCCTTGGAATCAATGGATTCATAATTTTACGATTTGCTGGTTCTTCGGCTTGATCGCACCCTCCTTCTGCTGCGAGAGGCCACGCTTTCGTCGCCCCTCGGCGCCGCGGCACCGGACAGCCTGATAGTATTCATCACGCCGAATTGTTTATATAGGATTGCTCAGACCGGCGAGACTGGCGAAGTATGTCGGTCTGTTCACTGTCTACTCTCCTCGAGATGGTATCGATCACCACGCCGTAGTTTGCCTCTGCCTGTCCAGGGGAGACCAAATCGTCGACAACGTCTTCCAGCACCCTGGTCGGGTCCCGGTCCAAAGGGTCGCCGAAACCCCCTCCTCCCGGCGTGACCGAAAACAGGCTGTCGCCACCTTTGATGGGCACCATCCACCTACCGAGAATAGGCCCGCCGTTCAGAGTCAGAATGCCGGGCGAACCGGGCAGCCCTCCGGACAATCCGCGGGCCGGAAACTGGCTTCTGTCGGGTCCGGGGTCGCAGACCGCCGACACGTCCTCGATGAACTTCACGATAGTTTCCTGACCGCAGCCCCCACGATACCGTCCCGGTCCTCCCGTGTCCTTTGCTATCTGCCTTTTTTCGATGAGTCGCTCTGGCCAGGTATACTCCTCCATCTCGATACCGGTCCGGCTATTTCGTGGTCCCCCCGGTCCGCCGGGCCAACGAATGGAGTGGATGCCGTCACTGTCGTGGCGAGCGCCCATGCCAGTATTGCCGCCACCACCGCTGCTGACGCCGCCCCCTACCGGTCTACCAGTCGCTGTCATTCCCGCCACGCCGACCGTGGACCATATCGGCGTGGTCTCCGCCTGCAACTCCTGAGGAACCGCCTTGATCACCGCCCCCAACACGGCGGGGCAGCAAAACATGCCTACGGCGTGCCGGGATGTGGAACCCGAGGTTGGCCTGGGATGGAGGATGCTGCCCGCCGGCATGGAAAAGCTTACTGGACGCATCGTACCGCTATTGTTGGGCAAGAACGCCCCTACCACGCCCTTAATGGCAAGGTAAGTGTAAGTGTAGGTATAGTTGGGCCACGAATTAATCGGCCAGTCGCTCTGGTCAGAGCTGCCAGCGTAATCAACGTGGATGTCCGACCCCCGGATACTCGCCTTCACCTTTATTGTGAGAGTGCGACCCATGCCATCAAGGTGAAGCTCGTTCTCGTAGTCGCCGTCCCGAAGCTGCGAAATGGCATCCCGCATCGCCGCCTCAGATCGGGCCAGAATGCTCTCGCTCACCAAGGCGAAATCGTCGATTTTCTGCCTCTCGATCAGGTCTATTAGTTTGGTTCGTATCAGGTTGTTGCCCACCATCTGCGCCCTCAGGTCGCCCATCACATCGTTCGGGTAACGCACGTTTTCCTTGATAATGTCGAGAACCTCTTCGTTAAGCTGACCCCGCCTGGCGATTTTGATGGGAGGCAACTGCAGGCCTTCTTCGTAGATGGAGCGATTGTCTGAAAGAGACCCGCGCCCGCCAATATCCGGCCAGTGGGCCATGCCGCCGGCCAGAGCCACCAGTTTCCCTCTGTGGAAAATGGGCTCCAAGACACAGACATCATAGAGGTGGCCGCTAGTCAGCCGGGGAATGTTGGTGACCATGACGTCGCCAGGCTCAAGCGTTTCCGCCGGGAACTTCTTCAGAATGCCCTGGGCCGTCAGGGGAGCGCCGCAGACAAAGGCGATCAGGCTATGCGCGCCCTGGGCGATGGAATTGCCCGTAGTGTCCATCAGGACGCACGACATATCGTTCGCCATCGTTACCTGAAGCGAGAACGCCGTCCTGATCAGCCCGCTCTCCGCTTCGTTGACGATCGAGATCAGTCGATTCCAGATGATATCCAGTGCCACTGGATCGTATAGCGTAGGCATTTCTCTCCTCGAAATTGGAGATCTGGGCGAGAAGTCGTGTGCGCCTAACTACAACCTCCCGTCTGAGATTATCTACAGGGCCGGCCCCAGCTAGCTACCATCCCGGATGTAGGCGATAGGGCGCACATGGATGATTGCGCTCGGTTCAGCATATTCAGCGGACGGCCTGTCGGCATTTGTCACGCCGGATTGCCTGACTTTGCTAGTTCAGACCGGCGAGAGCGGCGGAGCTTTGAAGTTCGCTCCACGTCCAATCTCATCGTGGCGACATCTATATTTACGCCGTAAATTGCTGCTGCCGCCTCCAGGGAGACAAGTTCATCGGCGACATCCTCTAGCACCCTGGCCGGCTCGCGATCCAACGGGTCGCCCAAGCCACCCCCGCCGGGAGTGGTTGAATTAAGGCGGTCGCCGCACTTGACAGGGACCATTTTCTTGCCAAAAATAGGGCCACCGTTAAGGGTCAGACTTCCTGCCTCACCAGGATGACCGCCACATAACCCCCGCGCCGGAAATTGACTTCTGTCGGGCCCTGGATCGCACAAAGCAGATACGTCTTCGATGAAAGTCACAACTGTCTCCTGTCCACATCCCCCGCGAAATCGTCCTGCCCCACCCGAGTCCGTCGCCAACTCTCTCCGCGCGATCAGCCGCTCCGGCCACCTGTACTCTTCCATCTCAATGCCGCCCCGCATTTCCTTCCGGCCCCCTCCGCCGGTTGGCCAATTGGCGCAATGTATGCCGTCCCTGTCGAGGCCAGCGCCCAATCCGGCGTTCCCGCCGCCCCCACTGTTATTCCCACCACCTACCGGTCTGCCACTCGCAGTCATACCCTCGACACCGACGGTGGCCCACCGGGGTGCGCTCTCCGCCTGCAGCCTCTGGGGGATTGCCTTTACAATAGCTCCCCATACGGCGGGACAACAAAACATGCCTACCGCATGTCTGGAGGTGGATCCGGAGGTAGGCCTCGGATTCAGGATACTGCCCTCTGGCATCGACAGGGTTATTGGCCGCATCGTTCCACTGTTGTTGGGCAGAGACGGACCCAATGCAGCCTTACAAGCCACGTAGGTGTAGGTGTAGGTATAGGTGGGCCACGAGTTAATCGGCCATTCGCTCTGTTCAGAGCTGCCAGCGTAATCCACGTGGATTCCTGTCCCCCGAACGCTCGCCCTGACCTTCATTGTGAGTGTTCGACCCATCCCTTCGAGATGAAGCTCGTTGTCGTAGTCCCCATCGGGAACTTGAGCAATGGCGTGCCGCATCGCCGCCTCAGAACGGGACAGGATGTCCTCGCTGACCAACCCGAAATCCGCGATCCCCTGCCTCTCAATGAGATCTACCAGCCTTGTTCTTATCAGGTTGTTGCCTACCAACTGGGCCTTGAAGTCGCCTATCACATCGTCCGGGTAACGCACGTTTTCCCTTATGATGTCCAGCACCTCCTCGTTGAACCGCCCGGCCCTGGCGATTTTGATCGGTGGTAGTTGCAGACCTTCCTCGTAGATTGAGCGGTTGTCCGAAAGCCCACCCCGTCCGCCAATGTCGGGCCAATGCGCCATGCCGCCTGCCAAGGCCACCAGCTTCCCCTTGTAGAAGATAGGCTCCATCAGGCAAACATCGTATAGGTGGCCGCTCGTCAGCCGGGGAATGTTTGTGATCACGACGTCACCCGGCTCCAGCGTCTCTGCCGGGAACTTCTTTAGCATTCCCTGCGCCGTGAAGGGCGCACTGCACTCAAAGGCGATCATGCTGTGAATCCCCTTGGCAATTGAGTTGCCATCGGTATCCATCAGGACACAAGCCATATCGTTTGCCGTCGTGATCTTAAGTGAAAAGGCCGTTCTCATTAGCCCCTTCTCCGCTTCATTGACGATCGAGATCAGTCTGTTCCAGATGATATCAAGAGCAACGGGATCGTACTGTGTTGACATTCCTCTTCCCAAACACGCTTCAAGTTGGGTGAGGCGATAGGGGACGGACCCACGTGTCCCCATTCCCCTCACCCCCGTCAACTCGACCTAGTTGGTTCCTGCTGACGCGGCAGGGGCTGTCGACGATATTGACTGGACGAACTGACGAATCCAGTTGGCCTTGTCCGGCACCACGTCAGACATCCAAGTCCCCCAGTCCCCGTGCTGACCTATTATTCCGATCTCTCCCTGGTAGATCGATGACGAGCAACACAGCCCGCAGTACATTAGTTTGTTCATCTTATTGTAGAAATCGTTCTTGACCATGGCTTCGTGATGGGCAAGGAAAATATCGAGGAAATATTCAGTGGGCGGAATCCTCTCGCGATTGGAAGGGTCCTCACCATATACCGATCCTGCTGGCAAGCCAAGGTAACCAATAGAGGCCACGGCGCCGTTATCGATTGTCCAACGGACCGATTCGATATGGCTATCCCGGGCTTCCTGCCAGGTCTGATGCCCGTTCTTCGGGATCATTGAGAGACCACCAAGCGTTTTGCAGGCCACGTTGCCAACGCCGAAGATATCAACCGCATCCTGGACTGACTCCAGCCAGGCATCAAACGGGGCATGTTTCACTTTCCCCGGCAGAATCTCGCCGAAAAGGTCACGATCCCACACCTCGAGCTGGATGGTGATACAGTTGAGCCCCACGTCCTTGAGTCTCTGCATCCCTTTCCTCGGCATGGATTCGGTATGGACCGTGAAATTGGGTTTGTAGCTCGTGGAACTGGCGATCTTCTCCACGAAGCTGGAGTGGATCTTCTCCTCCTGCTCGGCGTTGGCAAATCCCCCCAACTCGAAGCGGCCCTCGATGAACTTGACCTCCGAGGCGCGAATCTTGTAGGCCTCGACCATTTCGTCCAGACTCTCGGTCACCGGGCGATCGAGACCGATAGCGCGAGCATCCTCTTGCCCCGAATTGAAGTTGCAAAACTTACACTGTTCACCCTTGGCGAAATACTCGCAGTAGCGGACTGGCATGATCAGGAAGCAGTTGCGAGGCGAGATGACCAGTCTCGACACCGGCGTCCCCTTGCTGGTCACGGGCTCTGCTCCTTCCCGTGGCTTGGGTCGAGGAAAGTAGATGTCCGCGTCGACCTTCTCCTCGCCCTCATAAATAGCAAACTTGCCATCGCTTATTTCTCTAATCTCGTAAGCTAGACTTTATCCAAATCACGCTGCGAAGCCTACAGCATCAGTGAGGCGTTGCAGGAAATCCCGAGGAATTAGTACCATCTCGTTGTTCACAGGCGATGTCGAATAAAAGGCCGCTGGCCACAACTGCTGACGCACGAAGGCAAGAGTCTCGGCAAAGGTCGGTGCCGCTTTGGGATACCATGCGGACTGGCGAACTGG
>JAUSEJ010000318.1 GCA_030650265.1 Dehalococcoidia bacterium
TGGCCACGGTTGCCGGTGGGAAAAGCATTGACGAGAAACCGGGCCTGCGACGGGGAGTTCTCCTTTATCCATGCCATAGCCCGCAGGTCGCTTTCGTTGACGAGAGCGTAACTGCTATCCCGAATCGAGAGTCCGTTTGCTGCTCCCCAAACTCCCAAGAACAAGACCAAGACTATGACCAAGGCTTGGAGGTTTTTTGCGTGCGCTCGAAAGACCTCAAGGGCAGCAATAACCAGAAAGCCAACAGCAGTACTAATGGGCAGGTACAAGGCAATCACTACTGCGAAGTTGTTAATTGTCCCGGTTTCCGGTATGCCCACCCAGGAGGGATTGGCCGTCAAAAAGAGGGCTGTTACCCACATGGTGATCAGGACGGCTGCCCGGCGCCGCCAAATCACACCCATTAGCAGCCCGAGGGCGGCAATACCAAGGAGTTGATAGCCTATATAGGTGTCGAAGCCAGCAAGCTGACTGTATTCTTTCAGCCAGTCACTGGCGATGATTGGCGTTTCTGTGACATAAGTAATGTACTTCGTGATCAAGTGATTGGCTTGATTCAGAAGCCACGGTAACGAGACGATGGCGCCGCCTCCCGAGATCGCCAACAATATGAGTGTTCTTCTCACCAACTCGCTACGATGCGAGCGCAGTCGTACCGCCTCGTACAGCAGAAACACGCCGGCGAAAGCGAAGTAGAACGCGGCCACCCGGAAATGAGAGACCATGACGCCTCCGACCATGATCGCGGCCAAGGCAATATCCCGGCGACGGGCCTTCTCCACTGCTAGCACCGTCAAGCTTATGGCAAACGGCAGTATGGTTTGGCCCGCTAATTGGGTGTAGCGGCCCCAATTAACATAATATGCCGGCATTGGTGAGAGGAGGCCGGCGACAAGGCCGGCGATAAGGCCTGCCCAGCGATTTCTTGTGAGAGTCACGGCCAGGAAGTAGGCCCCGGCGACGACCAGGGCGCTGAGAATCTGCCCGACGATAACCACGGACCAGACAACCTCGATGCCGGTCGCCCAGTGGAAAAAGGCCACCAGGCTGTGAAATCCGTAGTGATAGGTGAAGCTGGTCAGTTGAGAGTAAGGCAGGTAAGAGTCGGGAATTCGTCCGCGTTCGGCGATCAA
>JAUSEJ010000877.1 GCA_030650265.1 Dehalococcoidia bacterium
TCTTGGGCGACGGGGGAGTGCCGGGGGGAACGGGCAGAGTAAGGGGAAGAAGAGCCAAGAGGGCTGGGAAAGAGAGTTCGGCGACGAGTAGGGGGTCTTGACGACGCTGTTGGGCTGCGGAAAGCTCAGCGATCATGGCGACCACCTCGCTTTCGGAGGTAACTTTGAGCCAGTACATCGGCCTGCTCGTAATCCTCGACAGAGTTACGTCCCAGAAGCTGGCGGAGACGGAGGGAGTTGTCGGGATGGCGTAAATGGACGAGAGCGGCGAGCAGACGTTGGCGGACCATCTCGTGGGAAATGCCGAGAAGACGGGCCAGTTGACGTAGAGAGTGGGGTGAGTAGCCACGTAGGCCGTAGTAGAGGAGAACGACTTGGCAAAGATGAGAAGGGAGAGCATCGACGAGTTCGTACAGACGGTCATAGACCTCGCTGTGTTCAACGACGTCGTCGAGGTCTGGGGGAGCCAGAGGAGGATGGGCCGTGAGATATTCTTGGCGGGTGCCCTCTGGGTGCGGTTCGGCCTCAGCTACTTCTTGCCAGATGTGGTGGGCTATGGCTGGCCAAGCGTAGGAGGAAAAAGCGGTGCCGCGGTGGGGGTCGAAGCGGCAAAGGGCATGCCAGAGGCCGATACGGCCAGCCTGAAGTAGCTCGGCGTAAGAAAGAGAGCCGGAGGCTTGCTGACGAATGACGGCGTGAACCAGGCCGTCGTGGCGCGCCATGTCTGGCCCGAAGCTTGCAGGAGTAGGGGTCGAGTGGGTGGTTATCCTTGGTGACAAGGTAATCTCTCCTTTGCAGTTGATTGGCGGATGCCGCTACCATTCCTGCAAGGAAAAGACCGCTACCCACTCATTTCTCCTCTTACACCTCCCTCTTCAACCCTATTCTGTGATCATTGGGGTTGATTTTTCACATTCCGATTCGCTTCGAATCCCCTACTCTGCAATGCTTTGTCATCACCCAGCCAGTCTGTAACCTGTCCCTTGTTGTTCACGCCTATAAGCAGCGTCCC
>JAUSEJ010000322.1 GCA_030650265.1 Dehalococcoidia bacterium
TCGCGTCCGGGTTCCATATTGAACAGGGCTATTACCGCCGAGGCGTCCAATACGTATCTACTCATTTGCAGCTTCGGCCCGTCGCTCGGCGATCAACTCGTCAGACAGCGACCTTCCCTCGGGAATGTAACGGCGAAGCAGCTCCTGTGCCCGCTTAATTTGCTGCTGCAACGTCAAAATCCTTAGCTCGCCTGCCGCAAGCTCGAGGATCACCTGGTCCCCTACCTGAAGGCCGAGCGCCTTCCGAAACTCGGCTGGTATGACGATCCTGCCACCTTCGGCTATCTTGGTCCTGGCTTGGGCTATCTGACACTGTTCTTCCATAGGACATCCCTCGTGAAAATGGTATTATGTGGCCAGTATACCATAACTCGCGTGGCATGACATTACCAATGGTTTTCAAGAGGAGCCGCGCCGTGTCTCCGTACCGCCGTGGTTGGCCCGCTCAACTCTTGATGCTGACTGCTACCCGCTGAAGGCTGACCGCGGAAAGCTTTCTGTGTTATAATCCGTGCCTGAATTCAGGGGGGACCAATGGCCGATTTCGGAGAAATGGCGCGGAACACATCTCTTGACGTAAACAGGTTGCGGCGGGGTTTTTGGCGCCTGTTTACCAGTATTCATCTGGCGATCGTGCTGCTCGTTCTCATCGTCATGGCATCCATCGCCGGCACGTTTGTCCCTCAGGCTCCCGCCGGGATCGCGTCCCATCCCGCCGAATACGCTCAGTGGCTGCAGGAAATGCGGGGCAAATTTGGTCCTGCCGCCAACGCCTTCTTCGCCCTCGGGATGTTCGATCTCTACGACGCCTGGTGGTTCAAGTCCCTTCTGGCTCTGCTTGGCCTCAACGTTGTCTTCTGCACAATTAATCGTCTGCCAACCATAATCCGGTCCGTGTTCGTCCCCGCCGTCCGTCTCAGCGATTCCTACTACAATAGCATGCCCAGTCGGATCAGTTTGCCGCCTTCCAGCGAAGGCCTCGAAGCGCTATCTTCCACGCTGCGCGGCCGTCGCTACAAGGTGCTGGTCGAGCAGGAGGGTGGGGCGATCTATGTTCATGGGGATAAGAATGGCTGGGCCAAGCTGGGCACCCTGGCCACCCATGCCGCCATCTTGCTCGCCATCATCGTGGCCATCCTCGGCGGCTTCATGGGATTCGCCGAAGACGGGCTGATCGTCGCGGAAGGCCAAACCGTCGATATCGGTCATGGGACCGGTCTAGGCGTCAGAAACGACCAGTTCACCGTGGACTATTACGATGGCAAGACGCCGACGGGCTATCGCAGTTCCCTGACTCTGTTCGAGTCCGGGCGGGAAGTAGCGCGCCAGGTAGTAAGGGTGAATGAGCCCCTAAGCTATGCCGGGGTGCGTCTGCATGAAAGAGGGTATGGGGCCTTCGCCACGGTCGAGGTGCGGGATGATCAGGGTAGATTGATCCAATCGACAACCATGAACATGCAGCCGGGACAGTCCACCTACTACCAGGGAGATTTCCAGGTTCTGGGGACCGACCTGCTGCTGGCAGGGCTCATCCCTACGGGGGACGAAATGGCCCGCGGCATGACCGTTGTGCCTGTCAAAGGGGATAAACCGTTGGCCAGTAGCAAGCTCAAAGTGGGCGAGAGCCAACTCATCGAGGGATACCGCGTTACCCTCGTCGAATCACGCGAGTATACCGTCTTGCGGGCTGTCAAGGACCCCGGTTCTCCCCTGATCTGGATTGCCTCACCCTTGTTCATCCTTGGTGTCAGCCTGACCCTCTATCTACCACGCCGGCGCGTTTGGGCGAGGATCGATTCGCGCGAGATTCTCCTGACCGGCGCCGCCGATCGTCTTGTGCGCTTTCCCCAGGAGCTGGACGACATCGCCCAAAGTTTGCGGGATTCGCTATAGCAAAGATGGACGCAGAGAATAGGATTGTTCAAGAGCCTGGTGGCAGTTGGTACGGGCACGGCGCCACCGTGCCCGTAATTGGCACACGTTCGGAGTCTAACATGCTCTACCAACATGAGCGTTCAGGTGCGTTCATTTGTGGCGCCAAACAAGATCCTTCTCAGCTTCCGTACGGCCTTTCTGGGGGAGGCGTATCGTTTCACTTTCTCGCGGGCGAATCGTTTTAGATAGTTCAGCCTCGTCCGGCGCTGCGATTCCACGGCGGCCCAGACCAGAAAGTCCAGGTCATGGCCCTTGATCTTCGCCTCCGTAGGGTTGCGGCGATATGAATCGTGATCGGTAATCAACGATAGGTCGTGTGCCTGGCAGTAATCGAAGAGATCGCTGCCCGGATGAGGCGTGTAGAAGGCCGGGCTGTAGAAATCGGGGTCTATAGACTTCAGCATGGCGATGGTTTCCTTGATCTCTTCTCTGGTCTCCGTCGGCAACCCTAGCATGTAGTTGGCCCAAATCCTTATCCCATGCCGGCGGCAGACCACCCCGGCCTGCACGTTCTGGGCCGCTGTGGTTCCCTTCCGCAGAAATTTCAATATTCTGTCGCTGCCGCTCTCGAAGCCAATGAAGAAGCCTTTGAGGCCGGCGCCCACCAGTAGCTCGACCATGTCCTCGTAGCGAACGATCAGGTCCGCCCGGCTCTGACACCAGAAGGGCTGTTTGAACCCATGCTCTCGATAGGCATGGCAGAACTCCTTGACCCAATCTCTGTCCTCGGTCAGGCAGTCATCGTGGATCATTAGACTGTTGAACTGGTACTTGTCCTGCAGATTCTCCAGCTCGCCTATTACATTGGCCACGCTGCGCCGCCTGACCTTCGCGCCGAAAATCCTCTTCTCGGCCGGCTGGCAGAAGCTGCAGTTGTAGATGCACCCTCGGCCGGCAATAATGGTGACGAAGGGGACCGGCAGATTTGCCAGCGGCACCTCGGGGCTATTCAAAGTGTAGCCAAACTTCCGCCACTCGTCGAGGAATAGTCCGCGGTCGGAATATGGTAATTCATCCAGATTGGGAGCCTCGCCGCGCAGGATTAGGGCTGAGGGTTGAGGGTTGAGGGTTGAGGGTTGAGGGTTGAGGGTTGAGGGGCCGGTGGCCGATGGCTGTAAGCTGACTGCTAACTGCTTGCCTCTCAAGGCTGTCGTCTGATCCCTATCCCCTGACCCCCGACCCCCGACCCCCGACGCGGCTTGAAGGTCTTGCAGGAGCTTAACAAAGGTGATCTCGCCTTCGTGGGTGATGATGTAATCGACATTGCGGTTAGACGCGACTTCGTCGGCCACGAGGGTCGGGTGTGGACCGCCTACCACGGTGACAATCGATGAGTCCACCTCTTTGATGAGGTCTATGCAGCGCATTACCGGATTGAAGTCGACGCTCATCATGGTCAGACCGCACACCTGAGGCCTGCGGGAGGCGATCTCGGATCGGAAATGATCCCAGCCCTGGAGCGCCCGCAAGTCGATGAGGTCCACTTCGAACCCGGCCTTTTTGGTGCAGGCGCTGAGGTGGCAGAGGCCATGGCTTATCCAGCCGCTGTCCATCCCTTTGCCGACACTATCGAATCCTTTGCCGACAATGCCGGCATAAATCAGAGTGACTCGCAATGTGACCTAACCTATTTCCTTCGATGATGGGTCGTCTTCTCCGAAGCCGCCCAATGTTATCACATGGCTTCTGGCACAGTCAATTTGCCTTCTTTAGCGTTCTGGGAGACTTTGGTCCGAGATATGATAGCCATGCCCAGCACCATACGCTTGCATTTATACTTTCCTGGTTCTTCGGTGCTTCGCCGACGAGGCCTATTGGCTACCTGTGTCTCTAGCTCGGTGTAACTGGGGCCAATCGTGAGTAACCTCGAGGTCTTTCAAAGACCGCGGGCCATTCGGCAGGGGCGCCGTCACTCTAACTCTCTCACTTTAGAGTCTGGTGGTAGGGCGACTGTTACTTAGCGGTGTTGGCGGAGTGTCTACGGCGCAGGGACTATCGAGCGATGCTGCCCTCATCACTGGCTTTGCTTCACAGACAGGCGGTGGCCCGGCCGAATATTGGGGGAATTACCTTCATCCTACACGATGGTTTGGTGCGAACTTTCCCTTCATCGAATTCTCGGTAACCGCCCCCACCACCTTGGAGGACTTGGCATTTACGCATTATCACAACAATAACAGCGGCTATCCCACCTATCCATCCTGTACGGTTCAACTTTAACTCAACACAGGGAGCGGGTTCACCGACATCGGGTTGCCTCTGCAGGTAAGTGCAGCGAATACCGGAAACACAGATGCCATCGGTTTGGGGTCGGATTTGCTGCAGCCCGGGACATACCAATTGCGCTGGGTTCCCAGGAACCTGGCCTGGGGAAGTGACACCAACACGGAGTTCTTCGCCGTGGATAACGTGACTCTCAGGACGAAGGTAGAGGTCACCCACGACTCATCTTCGCCCACGATCTCTGCCAGCGCCAAGAAGTCTGACAACACCGCCGATACCGCCGATACCTGGACCAACCAGAGCGTGACGGTACACTTCACCTGCGGCGATGCCGGATCAGGGCGCTACCGGTGGCGTCATCACGCCTCGCTCGGCTCTCGTAACAGGCTACGACTTCGTCGCTGACGCGGCGCAGGCAACAGCAGTGGAGCTCCAAGCCGGCATCGGCAGCAACTATATCGCCGATACCCTCATCCAGCCAGGGCGCAAGGCTCCCGATGATCCGAGCGCCTGGCACGCCAGCGACCTTCGAGCCAAGCTGCTCGGCAGCGTCCGGCACGACGTCGCCGTCCTCTCCGGTCACTTCAGCTCAGGCAGCCTGCTCGCCGCGGACTACGCCACGTCAATGGCGTCGGCCGAGATCTCCGCCTCGACGGCAAACCTGAACAACATGCTGGTCTACATTCTGGGCTGCCACGGCGGCTACACTATCCCCTTGGAAGATGAGTTGGCCGGCGCCTCTCCGGATCCCGACTGGGTGAAGGCCTTCCTGCGAAAGGGTGCGGCCGGGCTTGTTGCCTCCACCGGCTATGCCTATGGCGATACCGAGCTTGTCGAATACGGGGAGCGCCTCCTCGTCAATTTTGCCCAGCAATTGCGGACCGGGACAGGCCCTGTTCCGATCGGCAAGGCGTTGGTCGAGGCGAAGAAGGCATACCTAGCG
>JAUSEJ010000324.1 GCA_030650265.1 Dehalococcoidia bacterium
AGAGCCTTTGTGGGCGGTAGCGACTCTGCGAGGCTACTGCCAGAAAACGAAAGATGGCGACCCTGTCTATCTGTGGAAAACGATGCCGGACACGATGATCGCCAAGTGCGCGGAGGCGTTGGCACTACGGCGGGCCTTTCCTCATGAGCTTTCGGGCCTCTACACGGCCGACGAAATGGGCCAAGCCGATAATACCCGCGTGGTTGCCGATAGTCCTTCCTCGGAAGGACCGCCACCGTCCACCGTCGACAAGGGTCCACGGGTCTCTACCACGGCGCCGAAAAACATCTGCGATCCAAAACTAGTGCAGCGCTGGAATGGCCTGTGGCATGAGGCTGAATTGCTCGGTCTGCACCCTGTGCCACTGGCGCCCGACTGCACCGACGCCGAGGTCATCGAGCGCGGCAAAGGTTTGCGGCAGTTGATCGAGGATGCGCGCCTCCGCGACGCTACCCGTCGCGATGAAGATGAAGCGAAGGAGGCATAGATGCCTGTCTGTCCTTACTGCCTGGTCTTCCAAACTGAGCGCGATCTAGCTCTAGACGACCTACAACTAATGTTTGAGGTGGTAGAGCGATACCGGATGCATTTGCAGCAGGCGGCAATAGACAGCCCTAACGTGCCGGTGGGATTCATGGCAATGTTGCAGAGGCGAAAACCAAAACCACAATTGCGCATGCGCTGAGCCGATAGGGGGCCGTATCGGGTAAGGCTCGGCAGGGCGCGGCTAGGCGAAGTGGGGCAAGGCTCGGCAAGGTCTGGCGGGGCATGGTCTGGTGAGTTAAGGCAAGGCAAGGTTAGGTCGGGCATGGTCAGGCCCGGCGTGGCCCGGCTGGGCCGGGCAAGGCTGGGCGCGGTAGGGCAAGGTCTGGTAAGGATCAAAAAGGAGAGAGAATGAAATCGGTAACGGCAATTGCACCCGTCTCGAATGATGGCGAGACGGAAATCCTCTATGCAGCCCCCTATGTGGCCAACGTCACCATCGAGGGAGTAGCGAGCCTCTTGTTTCACCGCTGGTCGAACGAGGCGGTGAAGGAAAAGAGCGAGGCAGCCAAAAACAGCAAGTCCAAAAAGACGGATAACGTCGAGTCCTATCTGTGGCGGTGTGAGAACGGCCACGTCGGACTGCCGGGTGAGTACCTGCGGATGGCGATCATTGGGGCTGCCAAGTTTCGGCAAGACCCTAGGTCGCCGCGAAAGTCCGCGATGGATCTATTCAAGGCGGGCGTGATGGCGCTAACTGAAATCGCCGACCTTGGGGTTGAGGAACCAGATTACGAGGATCATCGTCGAGCCGTGGTGCAGCGTAGTGCAATCACACGAGTACGGCCAGCCATGCGGCCCGGATGGCGAGCTACTATCGAATTGCAAGTCGTCCTCCCCGAATACATTGAGCCGGCGACCCTCAATCAGGTCATCCAGAACGCGGGCAAGCTAATCGGGGTTGGAGATTTCAGGCCTACCTTTGGGCGATTCGTCGTCGTAGAGTATTCGACTCGCTCGGGGTAAGGCAAGGCGGGGCGAGGCCGGGCCGGGCGCGGTATGGTGGGGCACGGCGCGGCACCGTGTGGCGTGGTTCGGTCGGGTCTGGCAAGGTTAGGTAAGGCAAGGTCGGGTCCGGTACGGCGTGGTGAGGTATGGCAAGGTCACAGAAAACAAGAGGGGTGAGGCATGAACGCAACTGAAGCAGCACGATTTCTGGGCAAACTAGGCGGGGATAAGACCAGGGACACCCACGACGCGGACTACTACCGCAAGATCGGCCTCAAGGGAGGCACCGCCGCGTACCTGAAGGGCGGGCACGACTTCTTC
>JAUSEJ010000328.1 GCA_030650265.1 Dehalococcoidia bacterium
GGAAAGGCGACGAAATGTTCAGGGCGCCTTCCAGGCTCTTGCGGCGGAGGTCAATGGTCTCCGTGTGCTGGTCGTCGACGACGTCTGCACCACGGGCAGCACTCTGGAAGCCTGTTCATTGGCGTTACGTGCTGCGGGGGCGAAATCGGTATGGGGATTGACGCTGGCGAGGGAGGGGGACGGCGTGGGGACAAAAGGGTAAGAGGGTAAAAGGGGGGGACGAGAGGACACTTCCAATCTTTTCTAGCTATGATAGGCCCAATAGCATCCTAGTGGCAATTTCTGCCTTCTTATGGTAGTATCTATGTGCTTACATGTGTGATTTAGCGAAGTGGTGAGCGGAGGTACTGAAATGCGAGCGCACGTTGTGATACCGGAGGCGCTGATAGCGGCTGTCGACCACCTGGCGGGAAAGCGCAAGAGGAGCCAGTTCGTCGAGGCGGCCATTTGAGAGAAACTCGCACGGGAGAACCTGGGGGCTGCATTGAAGAAGGCGGCCGGCTGCATTGATATCGCTGATTATCCCGAATGGGCAACGCCAGAGAAGACCTCAGCCTGGGTGCGGGAATTGCGTCAAACGGACGAGCTACTACGACCAACAGCCGACGGGGTGCAGACTGAGTAATGACAGGCTACCTTCTTGACAGCGACGCGGTCATTGACTACCTGAGAGGGATCGAGAGATCAAGGGCCTTGATTCAAGAACTCTATGATCGTGGCGAACGCCTGTGTACTTGCAGCGTGGTCATTGCCGAAGTATACGCCGGCATGAAGCCAGACCACATGGAGGTGGCGGAGGAACTGCTGCTCGGTCTCACATTCTTGCCGACTTCTCTGGAGGCAGCGAGACAGGCTGGGCAGTGGCGATATGCGTATGATCGACGAGGCATTTCATTGTCCACCGCTGATGTTCTCATTGCGGCAACGGCCCGTTTGCATCAAGCTGCCGTTATCACCGGGAATGGCAGCCACTATCCGATGCCGGAAGTCCGCGTTCTGCCCCTACCTCGCTAGTCAGAGGATTCGCCAGTCCCTTTTCCCCTCCTTCAGCTGAAGGACCCCTTTTCCCCCTTGAACCTCTCTCGCACGGATGCCCAGCCCTGACCGATCTCTTCTGTCCGAAGAACGACGAGAACGAGGACGTAGGAGGCGGCGCCAATGGTCCCGACGATGACGAGATTCAATGCCAGGCCCACCAGCGAACTGTCGCCGATGATGGGCCGGAAAATGGGAATCAGGGCCGAGCAGATGACGCCCATGATGGCGGCGGCCAGTAAAGACTTGATGGCAGTCACGCCTATTCCCAGCCCGCCAAGGCCGCCGATGGCGCGCCATAACAGGATGACCATTACAAGAGCGTGGGAGATCAGTTGGGCGGAGTTGGCGAGGGCCAGACCGGGCATACCCAGGGGACCGATGAGAGACAAACCGACGATCAGGTAGACGCAAACCCCCATGACGCCAACGAGGACGGGGGTAATGGTATTCTTT
>JAUSEJ010000329.1 GCA_030650265.1 Dehalococcoidia bacterium
GGCTCTGACCGTGGTGAACCGAGAGGTGTAGACGGGATCAGTTCAGACGCACTCACGATTACCATCGCCACTCGAATCCGCGATGCTCTACAACCAAAAACCCACAAATATGGCGTTGTCGATACGCCCTTCATCATCGGGCTGTACGTGGAGACTTTGGTTCCTGCTTACATCAGGGACGAAATTGACGCTCTCTTTGGGGACCGTCAGTGGTCGGTTCCCATCAGGGGAACGGGCGGGGTTATTGAGACACGAAAGCCCAATGGATTTTTCACCTCCACGTCAGACAGGGAACGCCGCCACGTCAACGTAAATGAATTCGCCATATCTGCCGAGTTGCTCCGGACGATCAGGTTTCGGACCAACCGGACAAAGTCGCCTATCTCCTCGAGCTTGTACTCTTTCGACAACACAATACCGGAGTGTGACCGACCGGAAATCCACCACTGGTCGTATAGCGGCCGAAAATGCTTCTGGTTGAACGTAAGAATTGCTCTGCCCGAAGAGGCTGCGTACTTGAGTTGCTCCTCGTCGTCTTGCGCCGGCATGCCCACCTCGTAAGCGCTTATCACGTCATAGCCCTCAGCCTGGAGGAGCCTGGCTATAAGTGGAGGGACATTCTCATCGAGGTAGAGGGCTATCAAGCGCTGTTCCCACAAGCTCCCTTGCGTCGGAATACTCCGGGGCTAACTTCTACTAGCCCAGAGTCTCGCCGCAACTCGGCTAGCACCTGATCAGGGGAATCCTGATATATTTCGTTGTCAATCTCCGCCTTATGGTCGAAGTAGTAAGAGATGGCGTCGTATAATGCTCCAGGAACAAGACTTGGGTACAGAGATAGAATTCCCGCCGGGCTTTCACCGCGATTGAATAGGGCGGCCAGCAGCACAACGGAAAGCCGGGTGCCCTTCACGATGGCTCGATTCCCGCCAGCGCCGCCTGCGACCACAATATGAGGATGTTCCGTTCGCGCTTCTGTGACCATTTATCACCTCGCACCGGGGAATGCCAACCGGGTCTTGGGCCGGCAAAGACTGGCGACCGACATCGTCGTCCAACCCTTGGCTCTATGATACCCTATTCCTCGAATGACAACAAGACAGTTGAGTTTTCACCAAGGATAGTTGCACTCATTCAATGGGACTTGAGGCTTTAGCCGGTAGGGCTACTCAACCAAACAACCAAGATTGGCAATATAAACTCCGCCTCAAACTCCCCTCTCTCCTGCCCCCGCTCCTACTTCGTTTCTCCCGCCACCTGAACCCAGCCCTCGCCGAGGTCGAAGCGGGTTATCTTTACAGGCACCTGACTTGGAGAAAGCTTATCGTTGATGGCATTGACGATTTGAGTCCGCATGAAATCGGGCGCCGGCCTCCCTTTGATTCCCACACTTACGATATCGAAGCCAAGGTTGCCATCTGTCAGCGACGGGACACCTACTATCTCTACATCCATGGTCAGCAAGGCCATCCTGGTTTTGCCGCTCACCTTTACAGACAGAGGAGAGATTTCTACCGAAATATCGTGGGCCAGGCCACCGATCTTCTCGCCGGCGAATCTAGCTAGCTCGTCCTCCTGAAGCTTGAGGTCGAAGGGCACTCCATGTTGGCCGGATTCGATGATCTGGACAAGTTCCTGCAAGTCCATTTAGGCAGTCCTTTCTATTTCTACGATGTCGCCAACGCCCGCCTGCAAGAAACTGGCGGCGCTGCCGTTTCTCAGGGCGATCTCCAGCCTGTCGCCGCTGCCGATTAGAGCCACCAGAGAGCCGCCTTCACCATATGAGGCGCTCACACCGGCGATGGTCTGATCCTTAACGGAAATGACCACTGGCGATGGCGGCAGGTCTGCTGGCCTGGCATCCGTGAGAAGGTTGCCGAGGCGGTCAACGTAAACAACGTGGGCAATCGGCATACCAGCGTTGGTCCTTTCCGGGTGCGACTGTGTTAAGACCTCGAGAGAATCGATTGCCTCGCCAAGCTGTTCGACCGGTACGCCGAGAGACAGGTGGGCGGCGACCGGCGCGAAGATATCTCTGCCGTGAAAGGTAGCGCTCACTTTAGGTAGCCAGAAGCGATTGTGCGTTAGATGGACAGCCTGCAGGCCTGGATTCTCCGCTAAGGGTGAAGGAGAGGGCGGCGACAGCACGCCAAAGTCGGCAAGGACGCCGGAGAGAAGACCGTTGTCGGGGGCGACGAAAATCCCCAGCGGCGTAGCGAGGGCGATAGGCCGCCGGCTGCTGCCAACTCCCGGATCTACCACCGCCAGGTGCACCGTATCCGGAGGGAAGTAGGTGTAGGCGCTGGCCAAAACAAGGGACCCCTCGCTTATGTTTTGGGGGGCCACTTGATGACAGATATCGACGATCCTGGCGTCTTTGTTGATTCCCAGGATGACTCCCTTCATCACCCCCACGAACGCATCGTCAACACCAAAATCGGTAGTCAGGGTAATTAGCCTGTCCAAATTGTCCCGCTTTCCCCAATTTCCATACATGTGACCTTCCGCCCGGCTGCCAAAAGATGCTACTAAGCCATTTCCCAGAAGGTATTCTATCACAGGTGCCTGACAGAAACATAGAACTCTTACCCTCGATCGTTCCTCTTTGACTTGGATCTCCTCTAATGGTACAATCCATCCATTGGAGAATAGCGGCGGGCGCCCACACCGGCACCCCTGTTGAGAATCAAAGACGACCTCGAACTTCTCCTTCAGCGCAACGGTCAAAGACGACCCAGAGCTAAGTCTACGTCAGGTGAAGCGGTCAAGAACGACTCACGACCAAGTTGTTGTTATCTCATTTCGACCATGGCGAGGTTTATCGGTCGACATCTAGACGGCTTCATGTTTCTGACTGTGCAACACTCCGGCATCGACAGGCGCCGAACAAGCGAAGATGGAGCAGGGAAATCCTTCTGCTCCCACATTAAGGGAGGTTTTGAAATGTACCACAGGTTCAGCCGGTTAGTCCTCGCGTCCGTCGCGGTTCTCCTCCTTGTTTCGTCGTCGTGCTCCAACACGGCTTCCGCCCCGGCAGCGCTCGATACGACGACGAAGCCCTA
>JAUSEJ010000330.1 GCA_030650265.1 Dehalococcoidia bacterium
GCATATCGGGCATCGGAGACGTTGAACGCAGTTTCAGGAACGCCCAGACGCAATACTACTGGAGGAAGCTGCTGGCGCGCCTCGAAGAGAGCCGCAGACACCGCGTGAGCACGGGCAAGATAGACCATATCAAGATCGGCAGGGTGCTTTACGGCGACCCCGACACGATCACATGGGCGAAGAAGAACCAGGCCGACCATCCGGAGGCGCCCATTGAGATCACCACCGACTCGGTAGAGGCCATCATCCAGTACAAGCCGGAATCGGTGGTGAGCAGGATCGCGCCGAGGCCCATCATGTGGGTACACTCCAAAGACGACGACCTGCTCCCCTACGAGGAATCCCGGCGGATGTACGTCCTGGCCTCCGAGCCCAAGAAGCTGGTGCTCCTGGAAGGCTTCGGCCACTACGACCTCTACGAAGGCGCCGGCCTCAAGGCGACCATGGATCCGACAGTGGCGTGGTTTGAGGAACATTTATAGCCGTCCTCTCCTTCTGAAGTGTTTCGTGTTTCCTTCGAAAGGGGGCCTGTTGGATCGCTGGCACGGATTGGTGCCCTTCTTAGGGTTGTGCACCAACGAGCGCCCTTACCAGGCTCATCAACATGCTGAGGAGGCCGGCAATGCCAAAGGAAGCCAAGAAATTGTCGCCCGCGTTGTTTGTCCTGATTATAGTCTTTTTCTTTCTACCGTTTGTGAGTGTGACCTGCGGCGGAACGAAAGCCGCCACTCTAAGTGGCATGCAACTGGTCACCGGCACTACCATTGAGCAGCCCGCGGGATTCGGTCAGAAAAGCTCCGCGAGAGAGATTGGCGCTGAGCCAACAGCTATCGCAGCCATTGCATTGGCCGTCATGGGACTGGTATTCAGTTCTTCGAAGGGAGCGAGAGGCGCCGCATTCACTGCCATCGTAGGAGTAGCTGGGGCACTGTCGCTCTTGTTTCTTAAGACGAGAATAGATGGTGAAATCCAGAAACAGGCAACCGGCCTACTGCAAACTAATTACGAGATTGGGTTTTGGCTAGCG
>JAUSEJ010000338.1 GCA_030650265.1 Dehalococcoidia bacterium
CAGGGCTCAACTGGTAGCCAACAATTTGATGAGGATTAGGCTTGTCGAGTTGATAGAGACGCAGGGAATCGCCGATTTCGGCGAACTGAGCGAAACAATCCTCTCCCGCTCAGAGGCGGCCATGCGAAAGGCCATCGGCCAGATTCCCGACGGAGACTACGAGCACGAGATCTGCATCGACGGCTTCGAGTGTCCGCTGACCTTCAAGGTTAAGATCAGCATTCGGGGCACAGAAATAGCCGTCGATTATGCCGGTACTTCGGAGCAGAGTGAATACGCCATTAACTCTCCCCGCCTAACTACACCTATGGCTACACCTTCTATGCTATCAAGAGCGCGGTGGGTCCGGATCTACCCCATAATAGTGGACCGATGCGGCCGGTGAGCGCCTCAATGCCCTTGGGAACGATTGTCAACCCCAGACAAACGGTTGGCATGGCAGCCCGCACTGTCGCGTCCAACTTCGCGGCCTGCGCCGTGCTCGGGGCGATGTCAAAGGCGATTCCCCAGCGGGCGCAGGGTGAGACCGTCGTCGGCTGGCCGATCTACATAGGCGGCCAATTGGGCGATGGCAAGGCATTCGCCGCTGCGGCCACCTCTAGCTGCGGTATGGGCGCTCGAAATGGCAAGGACGGCATTTCGTGCTCTTATTTTGCTTGGAATATGAGGAATTACCCCGTAGAGATGCTGGAAACCCAAATCGATCGACTTCTTTTCGAGAAGAAGCAACTCCGAGCCGACTCCGGAGGGCCAGGCCTTTATCGGGGGGGATGCGGCCAAGAGGTGGAGATCAGAATAGTTGGCGATGGGCCCATGACCTGCGCGCCAGTGGCTGACAGAATCCAATTTCCCGCTCAAGGCATGTCCGGTGGCCAACCCGGCGCCACAGGCGTGCTGCTACTCAACGGCAAGCCTATCGAAGCCAAGCGCAGGATCGCGCCCCAAGGCGGTGATTGTGTGACCATGCATACGCCCGGCGGCGGTGGTTTCGGCGATCCTTGGGAGCGAGACCCCGCTCGGGTCCTCGCAGACGTCCTCGCCGGCCTGGTCTCCCCGGAGCAGGCAGCGGCCAGCTATGGCGTACAGATCGATACCGCGACCAAGACGGTGGATGCCAAGGCCACAGCCGAGATCCGCCGGTCCCGCCTATTAGAGCGAGGACGAGATCGCGGCACCAAGGGAAACTAACGACTAGCTTACTGATAGGAGGATTGTCTGTGCAGCAAAGCTTCCGCCTTGGTTTTGATATAGGCGGCACCTTCACCGACTTAGTGATTCTCGACGAAGCCAATGCTACCATTAGAATTGGCAAGCTTCTCACCACGCCGAAGGATCCCTCCGCCGCGGTCATAGAGGGGTTACATCGTTTACTCTCCGAGGGCGCTTCCGATGAAAGGGTCAGGGCCAAGGATATCACCAACGTGGTACACGGGACCACGCTCGCCACCAATGCCCTCATCGAGAGAAAGGGAGCGAAAACGGCCCTCATCACCACCGCCGGGTTCCGGGACGTCCTCGAGATTGCCCGCGAGCAGCGCTATGACTCGTACGACTTGTTCATCGACATGCCCACCCCTCTGGTGCCTCGCCAGTTGCGTTTCGAGGTGCGTGAAAGGCTGCGGGCGGGAGGGGAGGTTCTGGTCCCCTTGGATCCCGCCGAGGTGAGAGCCCTAGCCAAGAGCTTAGTAGATGAGGGCATCGAATCTCTAGCCGTCTGCCTTCTCCACTGCTACGATAATCCGGCGCACGAGGAAACTATCGCCGCAGTGATGGCGGAGGAGGCCCCAAACATTCCCGTAAGTCTTTCTAGCAGGGTGGTGCCCGAGATCAGAGAGTATGAACGGACCTCGACCACGGTGGCCAATGCCTATGTTCGCCCCCTGGTCGAGCGGTACCTGACCAGGCTCGAACAAGAGTTCAAGACCGCCGGAGTTAAGGGATCCCTCTACATTATGCTATCGAATGGGGGGATGATGGGCGTCAAGGCAGTCCGGGAAATCCCTGTCCGCATGGTCGAATCCGGCCCGGCAGCCGGGGCATTAGCGGCGGCCTTCTACGGACGGTTGATCGATTGTCCTAACTTGATCGCCTTCGACATGGGGGGGACGACGGCCAAGATAAGCGTCATAAACGATGGGAAGCCACAGACGGGCAGCGAGCTCGAGGTTGCCCGGATAGCCCGCTTCAAAAAGGGGAGTGGAATTCCCCTCAAGACTCTCGCGGTGGAGATGATCGAGATAGGTGCGGGTGGAGGCAGCATTGCCCGGGCCGACAACCTCGGCCTGCTGAAGGTAGGACCGGATAGCGCTGGCGCCGACCCGGGTCCAGCCTGCTACGGCCGCGGCGGGACGGAGCCGACGGTCACGGATGCCGACCTTCTTCTCGGCTATCTGGATGCCGAATACTTCCTGGGTGGGGAAATGAAGCTGGATAAGGAGGCTGCCGCCGCTGCCCTGAAAAGCAGGATAGGTAAGCCACTCGGACTCGATCTAACGGCCGCTGCCGTAGGTGTCTTCGAGATAGTCAACGAGAACATGGCGGCAGCAGCCCGCATCCACCTCACGGAGCGAGGAGAAGATCCAAGACGCTACGCTCTGTTTGCCTTCGGTGGAGCCGGGCCAGTTCATGCCTACCACGTAGCACGGAATCTAGGCCTGTCCCGTGTTATCGCGCCGCTTGGCGCCGGCGCCCTGTCCGCCCTCGGTCTGCTGGCGACCCCGGTAGCGCTGGACTTTGTGCAATCATACTCCGCGGCGCTCGAAGGCTTGGATTGGGCGAGGCTAAACGCGATCTACGAGAGGATGGAGAACGAGGGCCGTGCCGCTTTGCTGGGATCGGGGGTCAAGGCAGAGGATGTCCGGTTCGAGCGAACTGCCGACCTTCGCTACGTTGGCCAGGGTTTCGAAGTAACGGCCGCGATACCGGGAGGAAGGCTCTCGGCCAATGATAGGGAGCAGATCGAGTCGAGTTTCTATCAGGCCTACCAGAAGCTATACGGCAGGTTCAACCGAGACAGCCCTGTCGAGAGTGTCAACTGGCGTCTCTTGGCGACGGGGCCGACACCCACGGTAGATCTGAAGGCCGAGGAGGCGAGACAGGGCGATGCCAAGGCGGCGGTGAGGGGAAGAAGGCGAGTCTACCTTCCCGAGAAAAAGGATTTCGGGGAGTGCGAAGTCTACGACCATTATCGACTGCCTGCCGGCGCGACCTTCGAGGGACCGGCTATCGTCGAGCAAAGAGAATCGACAGTAGTGGTAGGAGTTGGCGCCAGGGTGAGTGTGGATAAGTATCGGAATCTGTTGATAGACCTCCCAATAAGTTAGGCAAAGACTAGGTTTCTAGGATTACTCACCGAACGGCCTTTTTCCAACCCTAGTGGTATAACCGGCGTCGACGAAGATGGTTCGCGAGGTGCCCTGGATCTGCGGCTGTTCAACTTCGGCAAAGAGCCCAACCGCCTGTTTCTGGAGCTCGGGGTGGAGGGTAAGCATCGGTACGTGCGCTTCGATTATCGAGCGCGGTTGGTCGTTCCGATTCCAGGCCCAATGGATGGCCATGCACGGAACCCCGAACTAGCATCGAGGTCGAGGCAAATGAGAATCATTGGCGAGAGGTGCCAAAGTTCAAGAACGTTACCTTTCTGAACCTCAGGGAGGAAGCGACCAAAGTGGCCATGCTCAAGACAGGGGAGTTAGACTTGGCTGAGGTCTCTCCCGATGCGGTCAAAGATCTCAAGGCAGCCGGCCTGCGCGTGGTGGGCCACTACGGAGCATCTCAATTCTTCGGGGCAATATTCTATGACGTCGACAACCCGAAAAAGCACGCCCTTGGCGATTTAAGGGTGCGCAAGGCGATGAGCCTGGCGATTAATCGAAAAGAGTTAGCAGGTAAAATGTACGGCGGATTCGCTCAGCCATCTGCATTGTTCTATGCACCCTTGACAGCCTACTTTTTCGATCGGAAGGCCCTGAAAGCCGGATCCCTATGACGGCGATCAGGCGAAGAAATTGCTCGCCGAAGCGGGATACTCTAATGGTTTCAAAACGAACGTCTGGGACCCGAGGGTCGTTGGCGTTGTGACTAACGTGAATCAAGCCCTGTCGGGCTACTGGCGTTAAGATAGGGATCGACGCAGATGTTGTGCCTAGAGACTACTCGAGCATCGTCAAGTTGTTCGTACCCAAGCAAACCCCCGAGGTGTGGGGTACCATTATGGGCAATGCCACTGCGGGGAGCATTTACCAGTTCGAATCTATGGTGACGGGTTA
>JAUSEJ010000347.1 GCA_030650265.1 Dehalococcoidia bacterium
ACAAGTCGAACCAGGCCAAGATGCCACCGACGGACTACTATGTCGACGCCGCTGTAGCCCACCACGAGGCCATGAAGCAATACGGGTTGTACAATACGCTCAATCGACTAACCGCCAACTGCCCGTTCGATTGCCTCGACAATCACTATACCGGCGACCTTGGGATACTGGAACTGGCAGGAAATCCGGCAAGATGGCTCGATGGCCTGGTCCCGGAAAAAGCAAATTGGCTGGACCGCTTCATTTCCTCGGTAAAGTCATCAACAGCGGTTCAGTAGCCTGAGCAAGCCAATAAAGCAATGACAGGAGTTAAGAGATGGCAGAAGAAAAACGTTACGAAGTTGCGGTCATCCGTGGGGGCGCTAACGACGGCAGTGGCCCGGAAATGATGGACGCGGCTCTCTGTGTGCTCAAGGCGATGCTGGAGGAGGCGAAGGTCACGAGCCTCAAGTTCGTCGATTTAGACCTGGCCGCAGAGCCAGAGAAGAGTTGGGAGACAGTGCGCTCTTTGGGCGTGGTGTTTAAAGCGCCGACAAATTCGCCCCACTTACCAGAGGGCCAAACCGGCAGAATCATGGGCAGCGTACAGATCAGGAGGGGACTGGACCTCTACGCCAATATCACGCCATGCAAGTCCTACAAGGGCATAACCAAGGCCCTTCGCCCCGACATCGACATGGTGATGGTGCGCGAGAACGTGGAGGGTCTCTTCGGGTCCCCGTCCTTCAGTCCGGCGCCAGGCATCGACTGCAACGTCCGCATTATCACGCGAGCGGGCTCCGAGCGGATTGCCCGGGTAGCCTTTCAATTGGCCCGGGGTCGAAGGAAAAAGGTTACTGTAAGCACAGTTCCCCCCGGTGCCATCTCAAGCGACGGAACCTTTACCGCGGCCTGCGAGACAGTAGCCCGGGAGTTTCCCGACGTAAAGATGGAGATTTTCAAGCCCGACTCGGTCTGCGGTATGCTAATGGACCGTGCCGACTATTTCGACGTGGTCGTGGCGCCCAACGATTGGGGCTTCATCCTTCAAGATGGGATGGTAGCGACGACAGGTTCGGTAGGGCTGGGTCCTCGCGCCAATCTGGGCGATAACACCGCCCTG
>JAUSEJ010000349.1 GCA_030650265.1 Dehalococcoidia bacterium
TGAGCCGCGCCAGGCCCGGAACCATCTCGTCTGAATAGATGCCGTACTGCGATGCGCTGGCCTGCCCACTTGGGGAGACAAAGGCATGTCCCGTTACGATGAGCCCAACGCCACCAGCCGCCAGTTCCTCGAATATCTTGACGGAGTCGTCGGTCGCCGCTCCCCTGAGATCGGCTGACGAATCCTGGGTGGCGGAGCGGATGAATCTGTTGCGGATCTCCAGTTTGCCTATGGTCACCGGCTGCAAGACCTTAAACAAGACGTCCCCCTCCTCGACAAGTAGCATCGTCTCGCGACACAGGGTGGGTTGTCAAATAAAACAGAATCATGGACCATCCACAGGGAGACGATCCAAAACTTCACAAGCCCGAACCTTTGGGCTAGAATGATTGATGAGATGTTTCTGCGACGAGCCAGCCTGATTGCCGGCATTCTTCTTCTGGTCATATTTGTCATCTTCGTTGCCAATCAGACCGCCCAGTTCGTAGGACTGATCAGCTCCCTTAATCCCGCCGCCGGCTCGGTCGCGTTGGTCGCCCTGCTTGCGATTTATGCGTTCCTTGCGGCTGTACCCATAGTCCTTTTTATCCGGCTACCGAGGGCAATCAGCCCCCCTACCGAGCAAAGCTCGCCCGAATTCGAGACGTACGTCAATAGGATGAAGTCCCGTCTTGCCTCCAATCCGAACCTGGCCGGCAGCGGCATCGCGGTAACCGACAGAGCAGGGATGGAGGCTGCGTTCAAGTTCCTGGACGCAAAAGCGGACAAGATCGTCAAGAAAACAGCCTCAGTAATCTTCGTTTCGACGGCGGTTTCTCAGAGCGGTCGTCTGGACGGGCTCATGGTCCTGGTCGCCCAGTCGCAGCTAGTATGGCGAGTGGCCCACGTCTACAACCAGCGTCCTTCCGTTCAGGAGCTCGTCAGGCTCTATACCAACGTGGCATTCACAACTTTTGCCTCGGTTCAGATCGAGGACCTGGATGTGGGGGACCAGGTTCAATCCGTCCTGGCTCCAGCCATTACGGCCTCGGCGTTCAGCGCCATCCCCGGAGCCGGCGCGGTCGCTAGCGTGTTGACCCACGCCATGGTAGATGGGTCAGCCAACGCCTTCATGACTCTCAGGTTGGGTGTGATCGCCAAGCGATATTGCTCGTCATACACCGGGGCGAAGCGCCCTATGCTCCGACGGCTCGCCAGCGCGGAGGCCGCGGCGATGCTGGGGTCGATCGCCATCGAATCGGGTGCGGTAGTATCGAAGGCGGTCATAGACGCGTTCTCAAAGGCGGGTCGACGGGCGCTCTCTAATCGTGCAGAAGCGGCAAGAGAGACGCTCGCTGCAGCAGCGAGCTCGCTGGCGGAAGTCAAGGATAGAACAAACCAGGGAATCAGTGGCCCGCTTTCCCGGGGAACTTCCGCTTTTGGAGAGGCTTTGGGGAAGATGAAGAGGAAGCCGCGTTCACCGGAGGGCTAATAAGAGGGACAGAATCATAGCCCATCCACAATGCGATTTTGGTACATTTACCCACCTCAAGTCCGTGCTATAATAGGAGCGCCTATGCTGGCGCAAGAGTGATCATCCGCCATACAAGCGAAAGCGGCTTGTCTGGATAGACCTCTGGAGGAAGCAATGGCCTTCGTTCGGCTTGGTTTGCAGGAGCGGGCGCCCCGGGTACGTCTCCGGGGAGTTCCACGCTTTCCCCGTAGCCCGCTCAGACTGCGCTCTTTCGCCAGGGACTGGCTTTTTCCTCTAATTGGTCCAATACGCTGAGACCTAGACACGGCACGTTCCGGCAAACTTAAGAAGGGGCAAGCACCGTACCCGAGGGCTTGCCCGTCGGCAGATAGCCAGATAGGAGGCAGCCATGGAAAGGAAGTTCGTCCTTGCTGGTGT
>JAUSEJ010000356.1 GCA_030650265.1 Dehalococcoidia bacterium
CAACTGGGGAGACCCCACCTGGTCCATGGGTGACGCCTGTGGTAATCAATCCTATAAGCGGAGAACCCGTGAAATGGAGAGAAAGGCCAGGCTGGGGAGTCGGAGGGGCTCATAGTACTGAGGAGAGCAAGGACAACATAACCTTGCAGGAGGGAAGGAGCCCTACTTTGTCGGTGCGTCCAAAGGGGGTAAGGGCGGGAGAATGCCACAAGCTAATAACTCCATGAACAAGGCCCAAGAACTTCAGAGGGCGCTATACCGTTCAGCCAAGCGGAGCGACAAACCGTGAATGCTGGCGGATGAACGACATCGGAGAGCCGGATGAGGGAGAACCTCACGTCCGGTTCGATGAGGGGGAGCAGGGGAGGCCCTCTGGGCTACTATGGCGAGACGACTACGCCCTCCATCCGAAAGGGGGAGACGAGGCTCGTAATTGCCTGTGGTGGTTGGGAGGTAGTCAAACCTGTTCTCTACTCTGCGCTCCTGCAGAACCATGCCAATCTGCCTGTGCAAAGAAGCCTGCTTTATCTCTCGCAGATCGACGCCGTCGATTTTCAACGATCCGCCCTTGACATCGTAGAAGCGACTGAGGAGGCTAACCATGGTGGTCTTGCCGGCGCCGGTCGGGCCGACGAAGGCAATGGTCTCTCCCGGTTCCACGGTCAGACAAATGTCGTCAAGCACCTTTACCCCGTCCACGTACCAGAAGTCCACATGGTCAAACTTAACCCGTCCTCTGACCTTTTCCACTTCGATGGCAAGGTCAGAGTCTTCAATCTCCGGCCTTGTGTCCAGCACCTCGAAGATGCGTTCACCGCCGGCGTTCGCCCTCTGCAACTGAGTGTAGCGCATGCTCAAATCACGGATCGGCTCGAAGAACCGGCTGATGTAGAGGGTATAAGCGACCAGCGAACCCAAAAGCAGTTCGCCGTCCAGGACCATAGACCCGCCGTACACGATAACCAGCGCCGTCCCGGCGGCCGCAACTATCTCCACGATAGGCATCACCGTCGCAGCCAACCTTCCCGCTTCGAGGTTGGCGCTCAGGTTCGCCTCGTTGACACTGCCGAACCGCTGCAAGTTGACCTGCTCCCGCGAAAGGCTCTGGATAACTCTCACACCGGATACGTTCTCTTGCAGGCTGGCGTTAACTACCGAAATGGCAGTTCTCACCTTGCGGAAGGTGTCTCGAGACCTGCTCTGCCAGAAGGCCATAATTGCCACCATGACCGGGAGCACAGTAAACGTGACGAGGGCCAGACGAACGTTCATAGTTAGGAGGATCACGCAGATTCCCCCAAGTGTAATGACGTCGCCAATAAGAGCGAGGGTTCCCGTTGTGACCAAGTCCTGAAGCACTGAAACATCGTTCTGGACCCTCGACATGATACGACCGACCTCGTTGCGGTCGAAGAAGCTGATGGACAGGCGCTGTATGTGGTCGAACATCTGGCTCCTGATGGTGAAGAGAGCGCTCTGCCCCACCCATGACATGCTCCACGCCTCATAGTACTGAGAGAGCCAGAGGGCAATCGAGTTTAAGATGAAGAGCCCCGCCAGCAGGTTCAAGCCGCCAAGGTCTTTCTGAGTTATATAACTATCGATAGCAATCTTGATCAGATATGGCCCGGCGAGGCTTGTTGCAGACACGACCAGCATGGCTAAGAAGGCGCTGATAATCTGGACCTTATACGGCGCCATGTAGCCAACCATGCGCCCTAAGGTCTTCCGATCAAAGGCCTTGCCCAAGTGCTCGTCTTCGAGGGAGTCCATGGCTCTTCGCATAGCCTGAGGTCCCATGCCAACATGGAATCCTCCAACGCTGTACACTATGTCTATCCTCCTATTGGTCGGCCCGGGCGATCGACTCTGTTCCCAACTCCATTTTCTGAGCGATCTCCTCCTGGTCTCTCAACTGGGCATCATAAATGCGCCGGTAGATGCCGTCCTTGATCAGGAGCTCATGGTGGGAGCCCCGCTCCGCAATTCGACCCTGGTCCAAGACCAGGATTTGGCTGGCGTTCCTGATCGTTCTCAGCCTGTGGGCGATAACAAAGGTCGTGCGCCCTTTCATCAACTCCGCTAGAGCCGCCTGTATCAGATACTCGGTCCCCATATCCACGCTGGAGGTCGAATCATCGAGGATCAAAATGCGGGGATCGAGTAGCAGGGTTCGGGCGATGGCCACCCGCTGCCTCTGGCCTCCCGACAGGGTGATACCCCGCTCGCCCACCCAAGAGTCATAGCCATCGGGCAAGCCCAAAATGAACTCGTGAATACGCGCCGCTTTGGCCGCGGCGAAGATCTCATCGTCGGTCGAGTCGACCGATCCGTAGGCGACATTGTCCCTGATCGTGGCCGAAAATAGGAAGACATCCTGAAGAACGATGCCAATTTGCCGCCTGAGAGATTCGATGGTCACGTTCCGGACATCTATCCCGTCGATCATGACTCTTCCTTGAGTTACGTCGTAAAAGCGAGGGATAAGATTGATGATCGTACTTTTTCCAATGCCCACGCTGCCAAGGAGTGCCACCAATTCACCTGGCCTGGCATCGATGTTTATGCCTGCCAGCACGGGACTGCGCAGGGTGTAGCCAAAAGACACGTCTTCAAAGCGGACGTGCCCCCTAACGTCTTCAAGGATGATAGCGTGTGGATTCTCCTTCACCGCGGATTCGGCATCGATTATTTCAAAGACCCTCTCGCCAGCCGAGATTGCCCTCGCGAACAAGGTGATCACAAATCCTAGTGTGCGCAGCGGCATAGCAAGCAAGACTACATAACTGTTGAAGGCGACAAGGCCGCCAATGGTCAGCCGGCCATCGATGACCTCCCGACCGCCGTACCAGAGGATGGACAAGGTGGCGAGACTCAAAATGAAGCTGAGGAAGGGCATGTTGAAAGCCGCCACCCGGTTGGCTTTGAGATTCAGATCCGTCATGGTTCGATTCTTGGCCTGAAACTTTGCGGCCTCAAAGGGCTCTCGACCAAAGGCCTTGACAACCCGAATCCCCGAGAAACTCTCCTGCAGCACCGTGCCCATGTGGCCGATCTCCTCTTGGACGGATAGCCAGACGGGGCGCAGTTGGCGAGAGATAGTTACCGCACGATAAGCGACTACGGGCACGAAAGCAAAGGAGACTAGAGCAAGTCGCCAATTAGCCGCGATCATCAGGACAAGAACGCCGATCATCAGAATGAAGGTGCCCACCGCCCGGAGAGAGGCCAGGCTTATGAACATACGTACCGCCTCAACGTCGACGGTGGCGCGGGACATCAACTGTCCGGTTTGAGCCTTGTCGTGAAAGGCGAAGCTGAGTCGCTGGATGCGATCGTAGAGGAGATTCCGAAGATCAAAAGCCACTTTCTGGGAGAGATACTCGGAAAGATAACTCTGTCCGTAGGCAGCGGCGCCCCTAAGCGCAGCGATACCTACGATGATGGCGGCAGCCACCATGAGGAGGGTATGATCGCCGCCGATAATGCCTAAGTCGATTACTCTCTGAATGACCGTAGGCACGACCATGGCGAGAACCGTGGTGCCGACAAGGCAGAGGTACGCCAGTAACATGGCCTTCCAATAGGGCTTGACGAAACGGAGGAGGCGCCACAGGACTGTCATCTATTCTCCCCCCAACCCTGAACACGCTGCGACATTATCGGGACCATCTATGTCGTCTCCCTTTGAACAATAATTCCGAGAGCCAGGCAGCGTCTTCCTGATCTCTGTAGCGTGATGGTAGCACGTACTTCCGCTTACGTCAAGGTTACAGTAACCCGTCGGTAGCACCCGATTATTGAGTCGATAAATCTTGACAAGCATGAAGAACCAATTATAATGGCGATCGTGCACAGAGCTTGAACTCAATCTCGCGTTCAAGAATATGGCGGTGCCTGGAAACCTTGAATGAGATATCTTACCCTGCCCCTGGTTGCCTTGTTTCTAATTCTGGCGATATATTCTTCTTCGGGATCCTCCGTGGCGGAGACTCCACCACCGACCACGGTTCCTCAAGCAATTGGGCCAGACATTCCAGCGCCGCTGAAGCCACAGGTGAGCCGCTCGGTCAAGAACGACGTCTCTCCCCCTTTGCTGTCCATCAAGCCGGTTGTGCCTGGAGCAGGTGACGACGCCGGGACGGGCGCCGCCAGTCGAGAGGTGCCCCTAGGACGCATACCCCGCGGGATCAATCCCGCAACTACCGATCTCACCGCAGACCCTGTGGTTCAAAGCTCGCCCGGCCTTCTCAGTATGCCGGCAACTATTCAGAACTTCGAAGGTGTGAACAACATCAATGCTGTTTACCCACCGGACACTAATGGCGACGTTGGCCCCAACCACTACGTCCAGTGGGTCAATTTGTCTCTGCAGATCTGGGACAAAAATGGAACGTCCTTATACGGTCCAGTTCAAGGCAACACCCTTTGGAGCGGTTTTGGCGGTCCCTGTCAATCATTTAATCACGGTGATCCCGTCGTCCTTTACGATCACCTCGCAGACCGCTGGTTCATAAGCCAGTTCGCGGTTCCTGGGGGAGCCACAGGCTATTACCAGTGTATCGCCGTTTCGCAGACGGGCGATCCAACCGGGTCCTGGTACAGGTACGCCTTCTTGAT
>JAUSEJ010000357.1 GCA_030650265.1 Dehalococcoidia bacterium
GAAGAAGCACTAAGAATGAGGCTCCATGCCGCGCTGGTCAAAGAGGGCGTCGCTGTCTTTCCCACTCTGTCTCGCGCCGCTCGCGCCCTGAGCAAGTTTGCTCAGTATCACGAGTTTATCGAACAAAACTAAGCAAACCGCCTGGCAGTTATCCTGCCAGGCGTATCCAAAATCATCGTGTCGGTATTACCAGCACCAAAACTCCTCTACTCACGCCAGCACCTACCTGGTAAGCTATCCAGCCATCATCCATGATAATTCTTGGCGCTCTCAATAAGTAGCTCTCGACCAGTTCTTATCAACCTGCCGTCAAGGAATCTCTATGAGTTTCTACTAATTTGACGAAATAGTATTGACACCGCCATAATCTTACTATATGATAATACTGTCCTGCCCAATGAGCGCAGGCGGGTGCACCTAGTAGTCGGATCAATCCTCATATTTCCTGCAAGGAAGCCAAAATGCCGCGCAAGATTTGCCCTGCGCAGGCCAAATCAAAAAGGAGGAGTTCATGCACGGGCTGTTTTCGAGGAGTCTAGTTTCTCTCTGGTTTGTCTTATTGGCGACGATGGTGGCGCTCTCCGGATGTCTCGGATCCGGATCTACCACCAGCCAGTCTTCCCAGCCCTCTGACCAGAAGGTCGACGGCACCATTACCGTCTACTCCGGACGCAACGAGAAGCTCATTGCTCCATTGATCGAGCGCTTCCAGAAGGAAACGGGAGTCGAGGTAAAGGTTCGCTACGGCGACACGGCCCAACTGGCTGCCGCTATTCTGGAGGAAGGCAACAACTCGCCGGCCGACGTCTACTTCGCTCAGGACGCCGGCGCGCTGGGAGCACTCTCGTCTCAGAACAAGCTAGCCAAGCTTTCTGACTCAGTCTTCAGCAAGGTCGACGCCAAGTTCCGGTCGACCAAAGGCGACTGGGTCGGCATCTCCGGGCGAGCTCGAACGGTAGTCTACAACACCAGGACCCTCAAGCCCGAGAATCTGCCCGACTCCATTCTGGGCTTCACCGACGCCAAGTGGAAGGGAAAGATCGGCTGGGCGCCAACCAACGGCTCGTTCCAGGCCTTCGCAACAGCGCTCGTGGTCACCCAGGGCGAGGAAAAGGCCAAGCAGTGGCTGCAGGGAATCAAGGCCAACGATCCCAAAGTCTACGCCAATAACACGGCCATTGTGCAGGCGGTGGGAGACGGCGAGATCGAGGTAGGCTTCGTGAACCACTATTATCTGTTCAGCTTCCTCAAGGAGAAAGGGGAATCCTTCCCGGTCCGCAACTACCACCCGCGGTCCGGCGACGTCGGCTCGATGATGAACGTGGCGGGCGCGGGCGTTCTTACCACCGCCAAGAACGCCAAGGCCGCCGAGAAATTCGTCGAGTACATGCTGTCCAAGGAATCCCAGCAGTACTTCGCCGACGAGACCTTCGAGTACCCCCTGGTCGAAGGAATAAAGACCCATCCGGCCATCGTTCCCATCGCCCAGATCAAACTGCCGAAGGTAGACCTTGCGGCCCTGGCAGATCTGCAGAAGACGCTCAAGCTG
>JAUSEJ010000364.1 GCA_030650265.1 Dehalococcoidia bacterium
GCGACTACTCTCGACTCAACAACCCTAAAGACCGCCGGAGACTCCAGCAATCCGTACTTATCGCTAAAATAGTCACCAAGCACATCCGCCACGATCACGCCATTTGAAGTCTCGGTGCTGGTAAATAACTCCCCCTCCGGCAGATTGCCCCATTCTCCTGGCGCTTCATAGATGCCCGGACAGGCCTTCCAATGGAGACGTTGCGGGTCTAAGTTGGCCATAAAGTCGGATCCTTTGACGGAGGTGAACCTGATCTCTTTGGCATTTTTTACCCTATCGTACACCTTTTGGGTGACCCTGGCGATGACGTTATAGTCGGTGCGCATGCCCTCCTTCATAAGTTGCTCGGAGATGCCGATCATGTGGCCGTGTCGCACTTTGAGCTGGTTCACCAGGAACTCGCGCATGGGGATCCGGAACTTGAGCTCCCCAAGCTTGCCGCCCGCCGCGAAAAATGTCACTGTGGGGCCAAATACCTTGACGTCGTCGACAAACCGGCCGGGAAGAGCAAGGATCGGCCTCTGGCCGTAATCTTCGAGTACAACCAGCTTGCTTTCGGCCCCAAGACGTCTGCTTTCCGCCAGGAGGGCCTCGCCGATAGTCATTCTATCCCTGTCCGTGATCACGAACACCCGGTCTGCGGATATTACTTTCATGCACGATTCCACCGCGTTTCGTGCTCCCTCCCGGATTTCGTCGGGAATTGCCGCTTGCTGGCTCATGTAACCCTCCTCCTGCTCATGTCTGTTAGGGATCATATCACATTGACTATCGATCGACCAACGCTGGCTTCTTCTTGCTGTCGGTTGTTGTGGTCTTGCCTTGAGCTGTTCCTCAAAAAAGCCCAAAGGTGGGTTCCGGCGAGCTATTGGAGGGGAGAATATGCCGTCGGCTCGATTATTTTGCTGTTGGCGCTCTTGTAGTACTTGTAGTCGACTACCTTCCGCCAGTCTTCGTCCTTCCCCATTTTCAGTAACTTCTCGGACCTCTCCTCCATGCTCTCCCAGGCGAGAACACAAACTATCTGCGCCGGTATCGGCTTCCTCTCCCCGGGGACAAGAGAGCCGCCGTCCTCGCTCACGGCGCGCCAGAAGCCGATCAGACGAACACCGAGCTTCGTAGCTGTTGGCAGGATCAAGTTGTCCGCCCGACTAATGTATTCCTCGAACAGTTCCGGCACAATCTCGTAGGTCCGTAGCTCGTAGATCATCCTGTACTTTCTCCCTTCTTCGTCCATGCTCTGACTTGCGAGACAGCAAAGCCAAATGGTAGAATCAATCTAGCGACATCGGGCAAATCGCTGGCCTTATCTGAAGATCTTATCAGCATGGCGAATGGCCCGGGAGATAGCCATGAAATTCACCGTCATTCTGGAACCTGGCGAAGATGGCAAAGTGGTGGCCAACTGCCCCACCATTCCTGGCTGCTGGTCGCAAGGCAAGACCGACGACGAGGCCATCGAGAATATCAAACCGGCCATTAGACTCTGCTTGGACGTTCGATCTCAAGAGGGCCTTCCACAACAGACGCCTCGATCAACGGGACAACAACGATGCCGCAACAGCCTTCCATAGTGAGGACCTGGATGCCTTCGCATCGGCCCTTGATGACGATGTGACAGCCCAACGAAACGTGAGAGATGTCGCCACCGAACTTGGCCACCAAACCGAGGCTCTGCCCGGGGAACCCGTCGGGAACAGGGACCTCGAGGTGGATCAGGCAACCGGACCCGCCTTGCTCAATATGGCTGACCCAGCCAGTGATAGAAACTTGACGGCCCGTGAAAGATTCAGGGTTCTCTGCAAGGTCTCGTATGTCGACATCATCATAAACCATGTGTGAATCACCGCCATTTATCGTGGTCGCTAATAGCCTTTCAAAACGACTGGCAGATATATCCGCTCAAAAAGCACTCCTACAGGTATAGCCCGATTCGAAGTCGTTCCGTCGCCCAGTTGACCGTTGTTGTTTTCACCCCAGCAATTCACTTTTCCACCGCTAGTCAGGGCACAGGTGTGCAGGTCACCAGCAGAGATGGCGATCACACCGCTGCTAAGCCCCACAACGTCGATCGGCGTGGAACTATCCGTGTTCGTGCTATCGCCCAGTTGACCGTCGACGTTGTATCCCCAGCATTTGACGCCGCCGCCGCTGGTTAGGGCGCAGGTGTGGGCGTAGCCTGTGGTGATGGCCGTCACGCCGCTGTCGAGGCCGATCACGTTCACGGCCGACGTGCGGTTTGTAAGCGTTGCTCCGTCGCCCAGTTGACCGAAGTAGTCGCTACCCCAGCATTGAACGCCGCCGCCGCTGGTCAGAGCACAGGCGTGACTTCCGCCCGCGGCGAGGGCCGTGACAGTGCTCGTCAACCCGATTGTATCTGTGGGTATCAAGCTATCGTCGGTTGTGCCATTTCCCAGTTGACCGCTGCCATTGTTGCCCCAGCATTTGACGCCGCTAGCGGTCAGCGCGCAACTGTGATAGCCACCAGTCGCAATGGCTGTGACGCCGGTCGTCAGTCCGCTTACGGTCACAGGTATGGAGCTAGATATGGTCGTGCCATCGCCCAGTTCGCCAAAGGCGTTGTAGCCCCAGCATTTGAGGCCGCCGCCGCTGGTCAACCCACAAGCGCGTTCTCCACCCCCTGAAATCGTGTCCCCCCCTGCCGCGATGGCAGTGACGCCGCTGGTCAATCCGCTGACGTCCACGGGCGTTGGACGACTAGTGGTCGTACCGTCGCCCAGTGCACCTCTGTTATTGTATCCCCAGCATTTGACCCCACCCTCGCTCGTCAACACACAGTTGTGAAACGCTCCTCCGGCGATGGCGGTGACAGTGATCGCCAACCCGCTCACGGCCACGGGCTTGGTATACTGATTCCCGCTCGTGCCATTGCCGATCTGCCCGTAGGCATTCCACCCCCAGCATTCTACGTTGTTGCCGCCGCTGGTCACTGCACAGGTGTGACTACCGCCGGCGTCAATGCGGCTGACTATGACGTTTTCAAGCAGTCTGACCGGTGTTTTGAGTTCGCCTTCTTCTCTCCCCGTCCCCTTCCCAGCAGACAGAGATTGTGCACTTTCTAGCGCAAGCACGGCAATAACTAGAACCAAACCAACCACCACGGTCCGGAAACGCTCTTTCCATGTTGTTCAACCTCCTCGCTCTAGCCAATAATCGTCGAACGGGTCCTATTCGTCAGGCGCCCTTTCCAGGCAGCGTTGGCAGCAAAGGGCTGTAGGTCGAAAGTTCATAGGTCGAAAGTTAATACAAGATTGTTGGCAACTTCCTTGAGTGAGCTTACAACATCCCGGTGAAGGGGAATGCCATTTTTCCGCCGCTCCTCTTCCGCTTCGAACTCCATCTCACCGTGGATGTAGATGCGATCGTGGCCAGGGACCTTGGGTGAGGCCTTGATTGCCCCAA
>JAUSEJ010000366.1 GCA_030650265.1 Dehalococcoidia bacterium
CAGCCCGAAATTGTCCTGATGGACGTGCGCATGCCCAACATGGATGGCATGGAGGCTACGCGGCGCATCAAAATTCGACTCCCCTCTGTCTCGGTCATCGTGCTCACCGCGTTCGACAGCGAGGCCTATATCGTGGATGCAATTAGATCTGGCGCCGTTGGCTACCTACCCAAGGAGTCCTCGAAGGATCTCCTCATCCACTCCATCAGGGCAGTCAACAGCGGCGGCATGCTCATCAAAAGCAGCCTGTTCCGCCAGGCTGTGCTTAGCTGGAGCGATACCGGTGATGCCCAGGTCAAGGAGAAATCAGCCGCTAATGTGATGCTGGAGGAGTTGACACCGCGCGAGCGCGACGTGCTGTGGCATATGATCGATGGGCGAACCAATGGCGAGATTGGCAAAGTCCTCTTCATCGGCGAGGACACCGCCAAGAAGCATGTGCAGGCCATTTTGCATAAGCTGGGCGTTTCCGATAGAACCCAGGCGGCGGTCAAAGCGGTGCGCTTGGGGCTCTCGGATTTGCTCCCCGGGCCCAAACACTCATAGGTCGGGCCTGTACAAGTTTAGATGGGCTGTGTTATAATGGCGCTGAATTACTGAAACAGTGGAGGTAGGACATACAATGGTAAAGATTCGGTTGCGACGCATGGGAGCGAAAAGGCAGCCGAGTTACAGGGTTGTTATCGCCGACTCGAGGGCTCCGCGCGATGGGGCCTTTATCGAAACTATCGGCTATTATAACCCGTTAACTGACCCTGCTACTATTCATATTGATGAGGAAAAAGCCCTCAAGTGGCTCGGGCGGGGCGCTCAGCCAACCGAAAGCACTGCCAGTCTATTGAAAAGGGTAAACATTCTCGAGAAGTTTGAAGCCTTCAAGAAGGCTCGATCCGAGTCGGCAGGCAAGTAGGCCCGTTCTTCCCTCGGAATCCTCTACGGGAGAAACCATCTATGAAGGAATTAATCGAGTATATTGCCACTTCCATCGTCAATGCACCCGACGAGGTTAGAGTCAAAGAGATTAGGGCCGGAGATTCGGTGGTTGTCCAACTTGTGGTTGCACCTGAAGACGTGGGAAAGGTCATCGGCAAGCAGGGCCGGGTGGCCCAGGCGACGCGCGCTCTCCTCAAAGTAGCATCCATGAAGAAAGGGCTTAGGGCTAGCCTTGAAATCGGCTAGCCTATGCCGACTTTGCTGTTAGATGGGCAAGGTGGAAGACGAGAACAACGCCCCTCGCTTTCTGACTATTGGGGAAGTGGCTGGCCCGTTTGGCCTGCGTGGGGAACTGAAAGTTTCCATTGTTACGCAATTCCCCGAGCGGTTTGCTGGCCTGGCCCTGGTGTACCTCAATGAGGCGCCATTCGAGGTTGAGTCGTGTCGCTTCCATAAGAGGATGGTCATTCTCAAGTTGCGTGGGATCGACTCAATCGAAGAAGCGGATAAGCTTAGGGGCAGGCTAGTTGAAGTTCTTCGGTCAGAAGCAGTACCCCTCAGCAACGATCACTACTACCACTATCAGATAATTGGACTTGAAGTGTGGACCAGTGACGGCAGGCTTATCGGGAAGATTGAGGAGATTCTTACCCTACCGGCCAACGATGTCTACCTCGTACGTTTCAACGGAAAAGAGGTTCTGATTCCGGCTATTGAGGACGTAGTGCTACAGATCGACATCGAAAGTGGGCGAATTATTATCGAGCCTATCCCTGGTTTGCTGGATTAATTCTGAAATTGCACTATAAGAGCAAGCGGGCTTGATAAGCACCAAGAGATGTGTCAGAATTTGCAGGACGACTGCCCGGAAACCGTCATTCCCGCCGAAGCGGGAATCCAGCGTCTTGCACTAACGTATGCCTTTTAGATTCCCGCTTTCGCCGGAATGACAATGGGGAGACTGGGGTGATCAATAGGAGGTCCGCTCGATGGACAAGCAGCCCGTGGTCTACATTCTCGCGAGCAAGCGCAACGGAACCCTATATATGGGCGTCACCAGCAATCTGGTCAAGCGCCTATGGGAGCACAAGAACAACGTCGTTGAATCGTTCACCAGCCGTTATGGCGTGCATCGCCTCGTATACTTCGAAATGTGCGACGATATGGAACAGGCAATCCTTCGCGAGAAGAGGATGAAAAAGTGGAACCGTGCGTGGAAGATCGAGTTGATCGAAAAACACAACCCGGAGTGGACAGACCTTTGGCCAACCATCGCACAATGAATACGTGGCTTTCCGCACAGAGCTTGGATTCCCGCTTCCGCGGGAATGACGCGTGAGGCCCTCGAACTATTCCCGCACCGACCCCTGAGGCGGGGCCCGACGCTCCGATGACGGTGGCCCTTATGGTGCAATTTCAGTGGATTAATTCCCTTGACTTCTCATAGCGCCTGATTTATGCTATAATCATGGCAGACGGGCGAATATGCGTTTTCCGTCACCCGTGCCAGGTTGGTGGTGCTTCACTCAGCAGAGGACAACAGCAATATGTGACTTTGTCGAGTTACTCCTCTCCTCGGGCCGGGGCGGGAGCTTTGTCAGAGGGACGCGGAGGAGCTATCGGGGCTCCTTCTTTGCTTTTTGTCATTAAATCGTCTATAATTCCCCATAGGATCGATATTTTTCAGCACTGGATAAACGGAAATGATGCCTGCAGGCGCTTACTTTGACGAAGTTATTAGTGGATCTGAGAATGATAACGCCGAGAATTCTATAGGCGACATGGCGGAGTTGTTCGGCAATGATGGTCTTGGATTAAGACCGTATCGCCGGGGTGAAGTGATCGATGGGACCGTGGTTCGCCTAGATCGCGATGGCATCCTGGTTGATATTGGCACAAAGTCAGAGGGAATGGTTCCCGGCCACGAAGTTGAGGCGCTGGGCGTTGATGTGGTCAGTCAAATGCGAGTTGGCGACAAGATTCTCGTATACGTTGTAGAGTCGGCAAGCCAGGAAGGCCAGGTGCTGCTGTCAGTCGATCGGGCCAGGAATGAGAGTGGCTGGCGGACCATCCAACGTCATTTCGAGAGTGGTGATATCCTTGAGGCCGACATAGTTGACTTCAATAAGGGCGGTCTCATAGCAAATGTCGGCGGGTTTCGCGGTTTTGTCCCTAGCTCTCAGGTGGTAAGCGTGAGGCTGGACCTCGCCGCCAACGCAGACGCGCTTCAGGACCAGTTGATCGGCAGGACACTCCGCTTGAAGATAATCGAGGTGAACAGACCGCGCAACAGGGTTATACTCTCCGAGAGAGCGGCGCTTCAGGAATGGCGGGGCCAGCAGCGGGATAGGCTATTGAGTGAATTGCAGCCCGGGCAGTTGAGACAGGGCAAGGTATCCAGCCTCTGCAGTTTTGGCGCTTTTATCGACCTTGGTGGTGCAGACGGTCTGGTGCATCTATCCGAGCTATCATGGGGGAGGGTCGATCGTCCGAGTGATGTGCTGAGTGTGGGTGATGAAGTTTCCGTTATTGTGATGGGCGTGGATGCCGAGAGCAAGAAGATCGGGCTGAGTCTTCGGCGTGCCCGGCCTGAACCATGGTCCAATGTGGCCGAAAAATACCAGGTTGGCCAGTCGGTTACCGGAACCATTACTAGACTTACGCCTTTCGGCGCCTTTGCTAGACTTGAAGAGGGAATTGAAGGTCTGATCCATGTTTCTGAGCTCAGCGACCAACGCATACAGCATCCCAAGGATGTGGTGGAGGAAGGGGCGGTGCTCAGATTGAAGGTCGTCAAAGTAGAACCTGTGCGTCACCGGCTCGGCCTGAGCCTCAAGCAGGCCCAACAAGAAGACGATGAGCAGGCGTAGGTAGGAGGAAGACTCCTTACTTTCTGTCCTCGTAACTTTGTTTTCGTTAACTTTCTCGGGTACAGTTGCCCTGGCCTCGCTGCCCACAGGTGGAAGCACCGGTGCTTTGGCCTAAATTGAGCAGGACGCTTGGTGCACCAGAGCAGAAACTTGGCATTGGAGAACGGACATGGCTGACAGATTCGACAAGTTTACAGATCGAGCACGCAAGGTTCTGACCCTGGCTCAGGAAGAGGCGCAGCGATTCAACCATAATTACATCGGCACCGAGCATCTTCTACTCGGTTTGGTGAGGGAAGGTGACGGCGTCGCTGCCAAGGTTCTGGCAAACCTCGGGGTGGAGTTGAATAAGGTGCGCTCTGCCGTAGAATTCATCATCGGTCGGGGCGAGCGCGTTGTGTTGGGCGAAATTGGCCTGACGCCCCGGGCGAAAAGGGTTATCGAACTCGCGATCGATGAAGCGCGCCGGCTTAATCACCACTACATTGGCACCGAGCATCTCCTTCTTGGTCTTGTGAGAGAGGGAGAGGGTATCGCCGCCGGTGTGCTTGAGAGTCTTGGTGTGAACCTCGAGAGGGTGCGCTCGGAGACTATTAGGGTCTTAAGTCAGACCATGCCGCAAGGTCATCCCGAGATGAAGGCAGCGGTCAAAACGCCAACCATCGATTCGCTTGGCATGGACCTCACCGCTGCCGCTCGTGCGGGAAAGCTCGATCCCGTTATCGGTCGCAAGAAGGAAATCGAGCGGGTTATCCAGATCCTCAGTCGGCGTACCAAGAATAATCCTGTACTGATCGGCGAACCTGGCGTAGGCAAGACAGCCATCGTTGAGGGTCTGGCCCAGAGAATAGTTACTGGCGATGTGCCCGAGACCTTGTTAGGGAAACGGCTATTGACGCTGGATATCGGCTCCCTGGTCGCTGGCACCAAGTACAGGGGCGAGTTTGAGGAACGCCTGAAGAAGGTCATTGAGGAGATTCGCGGCTCCGGTAACTGTATGCTGTTTATCGATGAGCTGCATACCCTGGTGGGGGCTGGCGCCGCAGAGGGAGCCGTAGACGCCGCCAACATTTTGAAGCCTTCCCTGGCTCGCGGCGAACTCCAATGCATCGGGGCGACAACCCTCGACGAGTATCGCAAACATATTGAGCGGGACGCGGCCCTGGAACGCCGGTTCCAGCCTGTGACGGTAGGGGAGCCGAGCATTGAGGAGACCGTTCAGATTCTGCGAGGGATCAGAGAGAAGTATGAGCAGCACCATCAACTGAAGATTAGCGATGCTGCTCTGAGAAGCGCCGCCGAACTGGCTTCTCGTTATATCGCCGACCGGTTCCTGCCGGACAAGGCTATTGACTTGATAGACGAGGCTTCTTCCAGGGTTCGTCTGCGCAACAGCGCGGCGCCATCCAGCCTCAAGGATGCCCTCAAAGGTCTAGATGCCATTCGCAAGGATAAGGAAGCGGCGATCGCCGGCCAGCAGTATGAGTTTGCTGCCGATTTGCGAGACCGCGAGGTCAAGCTGATGGGCAAGGTCGACAAGATGGAGTCCGGGTTGCAGGCCGAACAGGATGTTGACTTGCCCGAGGTGACCGAAGAGGACATAGCGGAAGTCGTCAGCATGTGGACTGGCATTCCGGTAAGTAAGATTGCTGGCGAGGAGTCGGCCCGTCTAATGCGAATGGAGGAGTCTCTCCACGGGCGAGTGATTGGCCAGGACGAAGCCATTTCTCTGATCTCTAAAGCCGTACGTCGGGCGAGAGCGGGGATAAAGGATCCGCGGCGGCCAATAGGCAGTTTCATTTTCTTGGGACCTACCGGCGTCGGCAAGACCGAGTTGGTTAGAGCCCTCGCGGAGTTCATGTTCGGTAGCGAAGACGCCATGATCAAGCTGGATATGTCGGAGTTCATGGAAAGGCATTCCGTGGCGAGGCTGGTGGGTGCGCCTCCCGGCTATATAGGATATGATGATGGCGGACAACTGACCGAGGCCGTCCGTCGCAAGGGCTATACGGCGATCCTGCTGGACGAGATCGAGAAGGCTCATCCGGAAGTGTTCAACATGCTCCTGCAGATTCTGGACGAGGGACACCTTAGCGATGCCAAGGGTCACAAAGTGGACTTCCGCAATACGATCATCGTGATGACGAGCAACATCGGCGCCGAGTTGATCAGGCGAGATACCACTCTGGGTTTCACCAAGAAACAAGACACGGCTAAGACGGCCCTCCAGGCCTACGGCAAGATGAAAGATAAGGTTCTTGGGGAGTTGAAGAACGTGTTTCGCCCCGAGTTCCTGAACCGCATCGACGGCATCGTCGTCTTCCACTCCCTGTCACGGGAGCACGTGCGTCAGATCGTCGATCTGATGATCTCCATGGTCGAGGAACGGCTGGAAGAACACCGTCTCAAGTTGGAGGTTACCGATGCCGCCAAGGATCTCCTCTGCGAAAAAGGCTATGACGAGAGTTTTGGCGCCAGACCGTTACGCCGGGTTATCCAGAACATGGTTGAAGATCAGTTGTCTGAGGGTCTTCTTGAGGGTCGATTTGCCCCAGGCGAGACAGTCGTTGTGGACCGGGACGGTGACGAGATCAAGCTTCGTTCTATGGCTCTCGTCGAGACTTAGGCGCGCAGGCAAAGAATTGGCGCGTCAACGAGACCGCCTCGGTCTTGGAGATCGATGGGCTGGTTGCGAATGTCTCGCCGGCGAATCTTGGTACCCTCGTCTCCTTAGTGACTTTGTATTTCCGGTACCCCCGTGAACCTGGAGCGGGGCCTAATCTCGACCGTACCATGGAGATGGCGTCCCGGCAAGCTATCGATTTTCGCTAACGCCTGCAGCATTTCTTGTACTTTTTCCCGCTGCCGCACGGGCACGGCTCGTTGCGGCCGATCTTGATCGCACGCACCGGCCCTGGTTTGGCCACAGGCACTGGCTTAGGCGGCTTGGCGGAGACAGGGCCTGCCAGGGGCCGCGGTGCGAGGCGCTGCAGTTTCTGCTCTTCGGCGACACTCAATGCGCCCCCCAATTCGACGATCGCTTCCTCAATTTCCACTAGTGTCATTCGATCGTTAGCCTTTATGAGTGCTTCGTGCAGGTCAGGCAACGCTCTCGGATCACCCAGATCCGCGAGGTAGCTGGCGATAAGGTCCTGTGCATCTTTCTCTTTACGGAAGTATTCTATCAGGCGCTCGAACACCCCCGCCTTGCCCTGGCCTCCCTTGGCTAGGATGCCGGCCATGTCACTCTTGAGTTCGACATTGGCAGTGTGATCGAATATCTCCAGAGCCGTATCGAACGCGAGGTCGGGTATCTGGTCGTGAAGAACCTGGAGTGTCCGGTCGTGGATTATCGTCATCCATTCGGTGTTCTTGAGGATATCCAAGAGAGTGGGAACGGCTTCCGCTGCCCGCATATCCCCAA
>JAUSEJ010000380.1 GCA_030650265.1 Dehalococcoidia bacterium
GGCTCAGGCTAGGCGCCAAAGGCTGGTTGTGTCCGCTTTGGCCGAAGGAGTACGGCGGTGGTGGACTGTCGGTTGAGCAGGCGGTCATTATTAGGGAAGAACTGGACAGTCGCGACGCATTTCAACTGTATGACTCCGGTATAACCCTTACCGCGCCGGCGATCATGGTTTGGGGCACCGAGGAGCAGAAGCGACGATTTTTGCCATCGATCCTCACCGGTGAACTGGTCACCTGGCAGAGCTTTACCGAGCCAGAGGCGGGAACGGACCTGGCATCCCTTAAGCTGAAGGCGGAAAAGGACGGGGATCATTTCATTATGAATGGCCAGAAGACCTTCATCGGCGCCGACTATAAGGTTGACTGGCTCTACACCCTAGCCGTGACTGATCAACATAAGCCGCGACACTCTAATATTGGCGCCTTCATCGTACCGGCGAATTTGCCCGGGATAAGCATTAGCCAGATGGACATCGTCGGTGGGCAGACCAAGAACAATGTCTACTACGACAACGTTCGTGTATCGCGCGATCAACTTATCGGCGGCGAAGGCGACGGTTGGAAGGTCGCTAATTCGACGCTCGAGCTCGAGCACGGTGGCGAGGGTCGCACCGGAGAGGAAGGCCGCTTCGTCAACGCTCTATTTGAGTACTGCCGCCAGGCCACCCGGAACGGCCAACCTTTGAGCAAGGATCCCGATGTTCGCGATACCATGGTCAAGGTCTGGATGGGAGCACAGATTGAGCGGCTGTTCGGGTGGCGTAATTATTGGATGCGTGGGTCAAAGATTCCCTGGGCCTGGGAAGGGTCTCAAACCGCGCTCTACCGCAAGAACCGCATGCCACAGGTGGCTCACATGGTATTGGATATCCTCGGGCCCTACGCCCTGGCCACGGATCCCAAGTTACAGCCTCTGCGGGGCGAAATGGAGACGCAGCAGCGCGCAAGCATCCTCACTCATCCGGGTGGCACGCCAGAAGCCCAAAAGATCGTGATGGCGCGCCGGATTGGTATCGCCAAGACCAAGCAGAAGGCATCGGCAATCGTCTAGATCGTGACTTCATTCTAACTAAAAGGAGAGACTAGAGATGAATCTGTCCCTAACCGAATCACAGCAGATGCTCAAGGACACGGTTCGGCGCCTCATGGAAAGGGAATGCACACCCACCCGGCTCAAGGAGCTGGAGGCGAGTGACACCGGTTTTCCGGCGGACATCTGGGAGAGTATGGCGACAATCGGGCTAGTTGGTCTGGGTATTCCCGAGCAGTATGGCGGCGGTGGCGGCTCCTTCGAGGATCTGGGCGTGCTCTACTACGAGTTGGGCCGGGCCTGCGCCCCCACGCCCCACTTCTCGTCCGGCGTCCTCTGCGCCCAAATTCTTCAAGAAGTAGGATCGGAGGCGCAAAAGACAGAATTGTTGCCACGCATCGCCTCGGGCGACCTGATTCTCGCCCTCGCCCTCACCGAGCAGGATTTCACCTGGGATACCACGCAGATTCAGGTTTCGGCGACAAAGCAGGGCGACTCATACGTCCTGCAAGGAACCAAAGTATTCGTTCCTGATGCCAATGTCGCCCACAAGTTCATCGTGGCGGCGAAGACCGACAAGGGCGTCACCCTGTTCCTCGCCGATGCCGGGGCGGGCATAGCTGTTCGCAACATAACGGGCTTCATCGGTGGTCGCCTGAGCGAGGTCACCCTCAATTCAGTAAAGGTTCCGGCCTCGGCCGTGGTTGGCGCCGTGGGCGGCGCCGCGG
>JAUSEJ010000392.1 GCA_030650265.1 Dehalococcoidia bacterium
GCGACTAAATAACACCGGCTTCCCTCAACCTGACCAAATCTTCCCTTGAGTAGCCGAGATCTTCGAATATCTCCCCGTTATGCTGGCCAAGGAGAGGCGCCGGTCGCCTTAGCTTCCACGGATTGTCTTCCATCCTGAATGGCGCTCCTGCCATTCGCACTGTGCCCATAGCAGAGTGTTCGACGTCAACAAAGAATTCCCTGGCCTCGAAGTGCGGGTCAGTGACGATATCCTCCATCGTGTTCACCGGTCCTACGGGCAGATTTACCGATTGGCCAATAAGGAATATCTCTTGCTTCGTACGCTCGAGGCACCAGGGGATGAAATAGGCATCAAAGATGCCTCTAAGGTCATCATCCATCTGCCCGGCAGGAGTTCCCATGGCCGGATCGCTGAGCTCTTCCGGATTGCCCAACATCTTCAAGGCCCTGGGGAAAAAATCAAGTGAATGGTGACCGATTTGGACGTAGCCGTCGCTGCACATGTAGACCGCATTCGGATAGCCCCGTGAAGCGCCGGGAGCCCTTCTCGTCGCCACTTTCCCGGAATACTGATAACCCAGGAGGGCGGAGCCTCTCGAGTCGATCGTGCTTATCTGGGTCTCGAAGATGGAGATATCGAGGTGGTCGCCGCAATCCCTCTCCGGTAGGGCCCAGAAGCCGATAACCGTAGCCAGCGCTGCGACGGAACCGGCCTGCATTTGGACGGCATTTCCGCCAAGCTTGAGCGGCTCTCTGGTCGAAATGCCGCGCGAGTACATCTCGGTGCCCATGGCGTTTAGGACCAACTCCGAAGCCTTGAAGTCCCGGTAGGGTCCGGTTTGACCAAAGTTGGAAATGGAAACCATAACCAGCAGGGGATTGACTTGCTTTAGTCTATCGTAACTCAGACCCAAGCCCGGCATAACTGTTGGCGAAAAATTCTCGACCAGAATGTCGGCGTCTTCGATCAGTTGCAGTAGTATGGCCCTCCCTGTTTCCGTCTGAAGGTTTAGCGTTATGCCACGCTTATTGGTATTCAAATAAGCGAAGAAGCCGCTCCTCTCCGAATGGGGGTCATCCTTCAGGAATGGCCCTAACTTGCGCGCTCCGTCGCCATCGCCAGGCCGCTCTACCTTAATGACGTCTGCCCCGTAATCGGCGAGCATCTTCGTGCAGTATGGCCCGGAGATGTAATGGGTTAAGTCGATCACCTTTACGCCCGAAAGCGCTTGCTCGAACATTTCTCCTCCTCTGGATTTGTCACCGCTGAGAACGCCGAGGACGCGGAGTGAAGAAATCATCGCTCCGCGCTCTCTGCGTTCTCGGCGGTGAATAGCTCTCTGCTTGGATTCATCTGCCTCTCCATGTCGTCACACGGTGGACTAAGCTGGACGGCCCAGAAACCGTTTGACCGCCGCCTCGAAGCCAGCGGGATTGTCGAGGGGAACGGGATGGCCCGCCTCCGGCACCTCGACCAACTGACTCCCCCGAATGGTCTCCTTCATCCGTAAGGCGTCCTCGGGGGAGAGGATATCGCTATCGGCGCCACGCATGATGAGGGTGGGACAGCGAATCTCGCCAAGGACAGGCCAAAGATCCTCCCTACCGGCTCTGCCAGTGATGCGAGCAAGGCCCGGGTCGTACTTCCACACCCACTTGCCATCTTCCCTCTGCCGCAGATTATGCTCGACCTGGTGGCGGATACGCTCGTCGGCAAAGGTGGGATTTGCCTCTCTGACAAAGGATATCCCTTCCGCCACCGAGTCAAGCTCAGCGGGCGCCGTTCGGACGTTTGTCTTGACGCGCGCGCCGCCGGCCTTTGCAAGGTCGGGACCAATATCGACAATCACGAGCTTGTCAACCAGGTCGGGGTAGCGGGCGGCAAAAACGAAGGCATTACGTCCACCCAACGATAGTCCGACAACGATGACTTTGCCAAGAGACAGCGACTGAATGACACCGGCGGCGTCGGCGGCAAAATCGCCGGTTAGATAGCTATCAGCCCACTGGCTATTCCCGTGACCTCTCTGATCGAGAGCGATCACTCGATAATCAGGTAGCATAGCCGGCGCGAAGATATCCCAACTGCGAGCGTTGCTGGTCAGGCCGTGGAGCAGCAAGAGGGTCTGCCCCTTTCCGCCCCAATCGAGGTAGTGCAGTTTCAGCCCGCCAACGTTTACATAACCGCTAGAGGGTGAACCAAATGGCATCACATAACCTCCAAATAGGTTGAGCCCTGATATCTAGAATGCCTGTGCTTCATCTGCCGCGCTATATTATCACGCGCGGCCAGTCTAATCAACAAGACGTTATTGGGAAACTGCTATTCTCCAGCGGCAATCCATCCTGCTCCCATCAAAGAGCGAGCAAATGGACGCCGATGTCGGGTTGACTGTCTTCCCGGTTGATGATAGACTCGAGAATACTAAACCCTGTGAACTCGGGGGAAGTTCAACTAACAAATGGGGTGTCGCCTGTGAACATCATCGATCTTCAAACGACGGAATCCGCCCAGGCAGACGTACTGATCATCGGCGGTGGCCTTGCCGGCATCATGGCGGCCATCGAAGCGAGAAAACCGGGGGCAGACGTCGTCCTCGTGTCAAAATCGCGGGTCGGCCTGGGCAACAACAGCGCTGTGGCTCTTGGCGGCATTGCAGCGGCGGCAGGGGCTGGCTGGCGCGATCCCGCCGACCGCTACGAAGACCACGTGCGCGACACATTGGAGGCGGGCCGCTTCGTTAATGACCGCAGACTGGTCGAGGCGATGGTGCCCGAAATCGAGGCCGCGATCAGAGCCATCGAGACTTACGGCGTCAGATTTAAGAAACGGGGCGAATCCCTGTCCGTTACTCAGGTTCCCGGTCACAGCTACCCGCGGACCATTTTTCCCGAAGAGGGAGGGGGCACGAGCATCACAAGGCCGATGCGCGACCACGCCCTGCGCCTCGGTGTTCGGCATTTCGAGGGCACGGTGATCACCCGAATATTGCGGGACGGGGACGTCGTCACAGGGGCCTTTGGCATCAATGGCGACGGCCAAACAACGGCCTTTCAGGCGGGCGTCGTTATCCTCGCGGCGGGTGGAATGGGCCGTCTCTATCTCTTCGGCGATAATCCGCCGGACGCGACCGGCGACGGCTATGCTCTGGCTTACGAAGCCGGTCTGACGCTGCGCGATATGGAATTCGTCCAGTTTGTGCCAGGGACGCCAGCTTATGAGATCTGGGTAGGGAGGAATGGCGCCAAGCTTAGAAATCGCCTGGGCGAGGATGTGCTGGCGAAGCATGGGCTGACCGATCTCAAGCGCATGACTCGCGACGCCGTTTCACGGGCAGCGTACCTGGAACTGACCGCCGGCCCGGGAGTTGAGGGCAAATGGCTGACCTTGGACGCCAGCAACGTCCCGGAGACAAGCTGGGAAAAGCTACAGAGCATCCTCCCGGCGAGGTTACGTGGCATTGGCAAAAACCTCCCCATGAGTCCGCCCGAGGCCCATTTCTTCATGGGCGGGGTTGAGATCGATGAGCATACCGCGACGGACCTGAAGGGACTATATGCCTGTGGCGAGATCTGCGCCGGGGTGCACGGGGCGAATCGCCTAGGATCAAACGCCCTTTCCGAGTGCCTCGTCTTTGGCGCCCGCGCCGGCAGGGAGGCAGCACAATGGGCAAGGAGCGCGGGTCGGCGCCCTATCAGGCCCGACACTCTGGCCGATGAACTGGCGCGACTCGACAAAATCACCGACCGCAGGGGTTCCGCCATCCCGGCGACGCTAGTGCAGGAACTACGTAACGTGATGTGGTCAAAGGTGGGGATCGTCCGGGACGGGCCAGGTTTGCAGCAAGCCATCGAAGAGATTCGCCATATCCGAGACGGACTTGGGGAAGTTTCTGTGGAAGACACCAAGGGACTGCTGGCGCTTCTCTCCCTCCAAAACATGGTCAGTCTCTCTGACCTCATCGCCAGAGCGGCGCTGGCCCGCACGGAGAGCCGGGGGGCGCACTAC
>JAUSEJ010000393.1 GCA_030650265.1 Dehalococcoidia bacterium
CAGGGATCAGGAACGGTTCTGCCACAGATTGCCGCCGAAGAACTGGGCGTTCGACTGGAGGACATCCGTATGCCAGCCGTCGATACCGATGTGAGCCCCTACTGCCTCGGCGCCTACTCCAGTCGCACAACTCACATAGCCGGCAACGCGGTTAAACTGGCCGCCGCCGATGTCAAGAAACATCTCTTTGAGGTGGCTGCTGAGAAACTCGAGGCTAACGTCGATGATCTCATGGCAAGGGATCGCAAGATCTATGTGAAGGGATCCCCGGAAAGATTCATCAGTGTAGCCGATGTGGCCTCCGCGGCAGTCTTGCGATTGGGAGGCGGCCCTGTAATCGGCAAAGCTACATGGGACTCCGACTGTGTCATCCCCGACCCCGTCACCCGCTACGGCAATTCTTCGAGCGCCTATCCCTTTGCCGCTCACGTCGCTGAGGTAGAGGTCGATCCGAGGACTGGTAAGGTCAAGATCCTCAACTACATCGCTGCCCAGGATCTCGGCAGGGCGATTAATCCTATGTCGGCTGAAGGCCAGGTTGAAGGCGCAGTGTCACAGGGCATTGGCTACGCTTTGACAGAGCAACTAACTATAAGGGACGGGCGCGTTACCAACGCCAACCTCGAGAAGTACAAGGTCCTCGCCGCCCTCGATATGCCTCCGATTGAGACGATCCTAATTGAAACAAATGATCCCAAGGGACCCTTCGGCGCCAAGGGACTGGGCGAGCCGTCGCTTATCCCCGTGGTCCCCGCGATCGCGAACGCCATCTATGATGCCGTAGGAGTGCGCATAACCGATCTACCCATCACTCCGATGAAGATCCGCAAAGCTCTGGCTGAGAAGAGAGCCGGGGAGGCCCAAGCTTCGTGACTCTAGACGAATACCGCAAGAAGAGGGACTTCGCCCGGACAACAGAACCAGCCGCAGAAGTCGCCGAGGAGGGACAGAATCGCTTTGTCGTCCAGAAACACCAGGCGTCCCACCTGCACTACGACTTCCGACTGGAAATGGACGGCGTCCTGAAGAGTTGGGCTGTCCCCAAAGGACCACCCGAAGAGCCGGGCATAAAGCGCCTAGCCGTGCAGGTCGAAGACCATCCGGTTGCGTATATCGACTTTGCTGGCGAGATTCCAGAAGGTTCCTACGGCGCAGGCACCGTCGCAATCTGGGATACGGGAAATTATGAGCTATTCAAGAGGAACCAAGACTCAATCCACTTCTCCCTCCACGGACAAAGGTTGCAGGGTTCTTATCTTCTCTTTCGCACCAGTGGCAACAACTGGATCCTGCACAAAAAACAGGACGGCAGCCCAAAGTAGCTGCGCCTTTCAAGGCACTACAGGAATCCAATGAATTTCGCCATCGC
>JAUSEJ010000409.1 GCA_030650265.1 Dehalococcoidia bacterium
ATGGCGATCTGCCTGCACGGTCTGGCATGGGGTCGTCAGCGTCGTTTACTGTCGGGCTACTGCATGCCCTACATGCGCTACGCGGAGAGATGGTCTCAAAGCGCCAACTCGCCCGAGAGGCGATAGAGGTAGACCAGGATATCGTCGGCGACAAGTGCGGCACCCAGGACCAAGTGGCTGCCGCCTTTGGCGGATTCTCTAAGATAGAGTTCCGGGAACACCGAGCGGCGTTTGAAGTGCAGCCGGTGACTATTACACCGCAAGTGGAGGAGCGGCTGCTCGACCGGCTCATGCTTTTCTATACCGGGATGGCCAGAACAGCTTCCGACGTGGCCGAGGTCCAGATAGCGAATATGGAGCACAAGCGGGGGGAGATGGCAGACCTAGTAGCCTTGGTCGATGAGGGATGGAACGCCCTGGCCGCTGGGGACATATGTGCACTAGGGCCGCTACTACATGAGTCGTGGATGATAAAGCGGAGCCTATCCCCAGTGATCAGCAACGACTTTATAGATAGTATTTACGAGCGGGCGCGGAAGATAGGGGCCACGGGGGGGAAACTCCTCGGTGCCGGCTCTGGTGGGGCGTTCTTGATTTTCAGTGAACCAGAGCTAGCGTGCAGAGCGGTCGAGGAGTTCAAAGACCTAGTCTACATTCCGTTCAGCATCGACCGGGCCGGGAGCCAAGTGGTGTATTACCAGGGAGAACAATGATTCGCCTATTTATCTATCCCGACGCCCCCCCGTTACTCCACGGTTTCGAACGAGGCGGTCCTTACGAGGATTGTATCCCGTTTTCCCGGCTGGGCATCGAGCGGCACTGCGAGCTGGTCGAGCCGAAGGACGCCCAACTGTTCTACGGGGGAAGCTATCACGACAACTTCGCCTTCCTCCTAGAGACTCCTGAGCGGTTTGAGCATTTCGTCGGCAATGTAAGGCAGCACGTCTTCGACATAGAGGGCGATTGGCCGAATAGGCCGATCCCGGAATGGCTACGAGACAGCCCTATTTCCGCAGTGAACATTCCCTTGGAGTGGTTCCTTGATTCCTCGACGCGGTTTCGCAACGCCATGAGCCGCCCCACGTTTAGCCGTCTCTTTGTGAAGCTCGCTAGATACCAAGCGGCTGATTTTATACCGCCGATAGGCCGAGTATTGGGCTTTCGTGGTCAACGGGACCCGTTTGGATATAGAGAGAAGGTGGGCCTGGCCTTAGAGAATGCGCCGGTCTTGGCAGACTATTCTTTTACCGAGGGCTGGAACGGACCGACTGCTACCGAAGACCAAATCGTGGTAGCGTATCGGCAGTTTATCTTAGATCATACTTTTTCTATATGCCCGGCTGGTGCTGGACAAACAACGGCCCGATTCTTTGAGACGTGTTATTTTGGCCGTATACCGATTGTCATTAACGATCGGCGATTATTCGCCAGCGAAGATTACGATACGTCGTTTGCATTCCATCTGCCCCTCGATTTAACCGTTGATCAGCTCAAGGGGCAGATCGTCGGCATTACTAGGATATGCGATGCGGAAATCATCGAAAGATGTCAGGCGGCGAGAGCCTATTTTGACGGCCCGGTGCGGGAGTACATGACGGACCCGACGGCCTACTTTGTCAAATTTATGAAGAAGCGCGG
>JAUSEJ010000418.1 GCA_030650265.1 Dehalococcoidia bacterium
GGTTTGCTCTCCAGACTCGCCGGCATATGCATCTCTACGGCACGACGAGCTTGCAGATGGGCGCCGTAGCCATGGCAAGCCGGAAGCATGCCCAATACAACCCCCGGGCGGTGACGTATGGGCGTCCCTTGACCATGGAGATGCACCAGCAGGCGCGGATGATTGCCGACCCCTTCCGCCTCTATGACTGCTGTCTCGAGACCGACGGCGCCGCCGCCGCGGTCATCACGTCGGCAGAGCGGGCGAAGGATTGCAAGCATCGTCCGGTCTATATCATGGGAGTGTCTCAGGGAGGGGGCTTCCGACAAGTGGGGGCAAACAAGGCAAGCTATGAAACGGCGAACTTTGAGGAAGTGGCCAAGGACCTGTGGGAGAGAGCGGGCGTTGGTCCAAAGGATGTGGATGTCGCCCAGATCTATGAGAACTTCACGGGAATGGTCATCATGTCGATCGAGAACCACGGATTCTGCAAGCGAGGCGAAGGCGGTCCGTTCGTGGAGGGAGGCCGCATCGAATGGCCAGATGGTGATCTACCGATCAATACCAGTGGTGGCAATCTTTCCGAGGCCTATACCCACGGTTTCGAATTGGTAAACGAGGCCGTGCGCCAGATGCGGGGAGATTCGACCTGCCAGGTCAAAGACGCCGAGATCTGCCTGGTGGCCAGTGGCCCGGGTGTGTCACCGGTTAGCGATATGGTTGTGAGGAGATAGACGTAAATGCCCTATCTAGAAAAGATCCCATTGCCCAAACCATCGATCGAAGATGCTCCCTTCTGGGAGGCCTGCCACAGGCACGAGCTCGTAATTCAGCGCTGTACAAATTGCCGGACATTTCGCCATACACCGACGCCAGTCTGCTACAATTGCCAGTCCTTCGACTTCGAATGGGTGAAAGTAAGCGGCAAGGGAACGGTCTTTACCTACACTAATGTGGCCCATCCTGTCCACCCGGCCTTGAAAGAGAGGGTGCCATTCAACCTGGTTATAGTGGAGTTGCCGGATGCCGGCAACGTTCGGCTGGCCGGCAATGTTATCGACACGCCATTCGAAGAGCTATATATCGGTATGCCCGTGGAAGTGATTTTTGAGGATTACCCGGAAGGGGCGACCCTTCCCCGGTTCAAGCGGGCGGATAGGTAATCAACTGACGAGGAGGATACCTGGATGTCACAATCCGTGGCGGAGATCTACGAGGAAGCGCGAAAGCTTATCGGGACGGAAACGGCGGTCGTGAAAGGTCGCTATCCCGTGGAGTACGACCCGATCAGACGCCACTGCGACATGGTTGCCGATGCCAACCCGCTGTTCTTGGAGCCGGAATACGCCAGGCAAACGAAGCATGGCGCTGTGTTGTGTCCGCCAACTCTGGTTGGCTATTTTGCTGAAAACGGCGCCTGGCCTCCGGTCGCCGCGCCCCTGCTTCCTGTCATCCCGACAGCGGGCAATCGCGCTATCAACTTGACCGTTGAGGCAGAGTGGTTCAAGCCGGTCAAAGTTGGCGACCAGCTCTACCAGAAGTTGCGCCTTGCCGATGTCTACATCAAGCCGATCAAACTCGACCCCAAGGCCTTCTGGCTCCAGACCGAGCGTGTAGTCACTAATCAGAATGGCGAGGTAGTATATATCGAACGGAAGCTAGCTGTGAGGCATCGCACACCAGAGCAGATCAAGGCTGCCGAAGAGGCCGGAGATAATTAGGGGAGAAAATCATGGCGAAAGAGCAGTTGTACTGGGAGGATGTGAAGGAAGAGGACGAGATTCCATCCTTCTCCCTAAAGATCGACGAGACAAGAATAGTCAAGCAAGTGAGCGGGTCGCAGGATTTCTATCCTGTCCATCACGACCGGGAGTTCGCCCGGGCGGGAGGGCATCCGGATATCTTCGTGAACACCGGGTTTATGCGGGCGTGCTTTGGCCGGCTGATAACAAGCTGGATCGGCGACGATGGTTTCTTGCGGAAGTTTACCATGCAAATGCGGAAAATGAATCGGCCCGGCGACACCATGACTCTGAAAGGGAAAGTGGTACGCAAATACAGCGAGGACGGAAACCATCTTGTCGAGTGCGATGTCTGGGCGGAGAATGACAGGGAGGGGATCACTACTCCTTCCTCAGCCATTGTGATTCTGCCCTCGCGAGGATGATGAGAGACGCGGCGAATCGTCCTTCCACAGAAGGACCGTGATGGAAGCGGCTATCCTTCCTGGAAAGACGACCTACGGAACTAGATTCCGGATTTGCGGAGGAGAAAGATGGAGATAACATGGCTGGGACAAGCCTGCTTCAAGATTAGGGGCAAAGAGGCGACGATTATTACAGATCCCTACGACCCGGCTTTGGGCTACGTTCTGGGTAATCAGACGGCAGAGATCGTGACCGTTAGCCATGACCATAAAGACCATAATTACTATGAAGGCATTGGCGGCTCACCCAAACTGGTCAAAGGCCCGGGAGAATACGACATCGCCGGGATTCTCATAACGGGCATTAACACCTTTCATGACAACGAGGGCGGGAAGAAGCGGGGCAAGAATACAGTCTATCTGATCGAGATGGAGGATCTGACCATTTGCCATCTCGGCGACCTCGGCCATGTTCCCACGGCTGAGCAAGTTGAGCTACTCAGCAACGTTCAAATTCTGATGATTCCGGTTGGGGGAATAGCGGCAACCATCGATGCCAGCGCCGCGGTTGAGACTATCAGCCTCATTCAGCCCAAGATCGTCATCCCCATGCACTACAAGACCGACGCCCTCACTTATCCCTTTGACTCCGTAGACAAGTTCCTGAAGGAGATGGGCGTAACAGACATTCGTGCTCAGCCCAAGCTCACGGTGACCAAATCCAGCGTGCCAGAGCATACGCAGGTCGTAGTGCTGGACTACAAACGGTAATGGTGGCGCCTATTAGAGCGATAAGCTGATCTCGGGTCACGGTCTGGCCCTGGCCAACAATGAGTTCTAACACGTGGGCGTGCCTGCCTACTTTCAACGTCAGGTCTCACCCCGCCCATGAAGAGGTTGCAAATCGGGACGATAGGTGCTAATCTTACCAGCAAGAAGCCGGTTGGCAAAGCTATGAAACGACCCGCGCAGGAAGGATGAGGGATGAAACAGGTCGTAATTGAGAATCCCATCCTTAACTCCCCTTTCGATGAGCCACAACGACATTATCAGTTTGATGAAGAGGGCATCACCAACCAAATCGTCGAGTCGCGCCGGATAAGTTCTTATTTCATGCCGATTGCCCAGCCGAAAAAGAAGGGCAAACAACTCTCCTTCGATACGGAGTGGACCCGGGACCGTATCGAAGAGAACAAGTTC
>JAUSEJ010000422.1 GCA_030650265.1 Dehalococcoidia bacterium
GAACTTGGCCGCTTTAGGCTGAAAGCTATAGGCTAACAGTTCAAGTGCGCTGAAGCGCACTGGGAGGTTGGAGCCTGCTTTAGCAAGCTTGAGCTTTGAGCCTGATGGTTGACCATCAGGACCGCCGGCAAGAACGAAAAGACCCTTGGCTCAGGCGCCCCAAACCCTTCTTGACATCAGTTGTGAATAAGTTATCATAGCGTAGTACGGTGGACAAGCGAGCCTTACCGTCGTCGCTGCCCAGAATAATGTCGAGGTGAAACAAAGATGTCTTACGAAACCGTCCTATATGAAAGCTCGGAGCACATCGCTACCATCACCCTTAATCGTCCCGATGCTTTGAATTCCTTTAATACGCAGCTCAGAAACGACCTGGACAGTGCGCTCAAAGAGGCTGAGGGCGACGACGAGGTCCGCTGTGTTATTCTGACTGGCGCCGGCAAGGCCTTTTCGGCAGGCGCCGATGTGAAGGGCTGGGGACAGACGATTCAGCAAGGAGAGCAAGCGGCAGAGGCCCCCAGCCTACTCGTCTTGCCCAATTCGAGACCGGTATCCCCTCTGACGGAATTCTTGTTGAATATGAGCAAACCGATCATTGCCGCCATTAACGGCGCCGCCGTCGGCATGGGAGCGACGATTCCGGTTGCCTGTGACCTGCGAACGGCAGCGGAGTCGGGCCGCTTTGCCTTTGCTTTCGCCAAGCGTGGCGTTACCCCCGAATACGGCAGTACCTTCCTGCTCCCGAGGCTGGTGGGCTGGGGGAAAGCAAGGGAACTATGTATGACCGGCAACTTCATCGGGGCGCGGGACGCCAGGGCGATCGGCCTCGTGAACGAGGTCTATCCCGACGAACAGTTCATGGCGTCAACGAGAGCGTTGGCGCTGTCCATCGCTGCCAATCCACCGGTCTGCATCAAGTTCATCAAGCGTGGCTTCAATATGGCTATGGACTCTTCTCTGCCTCACGTCCTGGCGTTCGAATACTGGGCTCTCGATACCTGCCGCAACTCTGACGACTACAAAGAGGGCGTTCGGGCCTTCATTGAGAAGCGACCGGCGGTGTTCAAGGGCAGATAGATTCAGCAGATTACTGATCTAATTAGTCAGTATTGGGTAAGTCGCCAGGCGATTCCCGTGGTAGAATGATCTCACCCTTCACGGCAATAGGAGAGTGAGGCCATTGACTTCTGGAACGTCGGGACAAATGATCCCGAATTCCTGTTCGCCGCCTCATAGACTGCGTCCTTTGGCGCCAGGACTGTCTTGTGGGGGCAGGAGGCCGATAATGATCGAGTCAAAGACCCTAGTTTTGGACCCGACCGGAATTGAGAAGATTGTGGAGCCGCTGCCACTGGCGCCGCGACCGGAGTCTCTCAAAGGGCTGACCGTAGGTTTGGTTGATTACGGTCGCTGGCGGACTTTTGGCGTAGTCCTCCAACATTACAGAGGGGTACTGAAGGAGCAATATGGAGTCGGCGAGGTGATCCACCTGAACTCGGAGAGGGAAGCCAATGATCAGGGCATCAGCCGGGAGGTGGCCGTCCAACGACTGGCGACTAAATGCAATGTAGTCATGCTCGGTCTCGGTAGGGGGAGTTGCACGTCGGGGCTGGTCCGCCATAGCATTGAGTTCGAGAAGCGTGGCGTACCGGCGGTCACCTTTGTTACCGACTGGTTTCTCTCTATGGCCGAGAAAGTAAGTAAAGGAGCAGGACTGCCTAATCCCAATCTCGTGGCTGTTCCCCATCCTTTTGATGGTCTGCCTGATGCCGAAGCCATAGAGATAGCCGATAAACTGCTTGGCAAAGCGATCGCGGCGATCACAGCCGGGCCGGTCGTGGCGGAATGATCGTATACCCTGGATTTTGTTTGAGGAGGAGCGCGCCAAGTGAGCGTTATTGATGAACTACTAGAGGGCAGTATTGACACGCATGTCCACATGGATCCAGACCCCAGCGGGGAGAGACGTCACAATGCCATAGAACTGGCTTTAAGTGTCAAAGAAGCAGGGATGGCGGGAGTGGTCATGAAGAGCAAAGACTACCCTTCGGCTCCCATTGTCTGGGCGGTTAGCCAATTCGTCAAGGACGTCGGCCTGTATGGTAGCATTGTCCTTAATTCGGCGGTAGGTGGGTTGAATCCGGAGGCTGTAGAGGTAGCTGCCCGTCTTGGCGCTAAGATCGTTTGGATGCCTACCCAGACGGCGAAGAATGATATCCGCGGGTCCAGCGCCAAAGGTGTCGGCGTCTACGATGAGAATGGACGTCTTGTTCCCGAGGTCTACGATATACTCGATATCGTCCGCAAGTTCGACATCGTCGTTGCCACAGGGCATCTGGGCCATCAGGCGAGTTTTGCGGTGATAGACGCGGCGCGGGAGAAGGGGATCAAGAAGATCATCTACACGCACGCTATGCTCGGTTTGG